>JAFRDB010000061.1 GCA_017404065.1 Clostridia bacterium | reverse complement strand
CTTGAGCTTTTCGCTGCCTTCTTTATGACATCGTTATCAAAAACAATACATACTATCTGCCCTCCGGCTAAAGCATCGTGATTGTAATACTGCTCTGTACAGCCTTCATCATTCTTGAAGAATTTATCCTGCTCGATCTTGCCGTAGGTCTTTTCGACAAACTTCACATCCTTGTATCTTTCAAGCTGCTCAGTGTTATAGCAATATACATACGCGTTATAGTCACCATTCTTTGGTGTGCATCTGATGAAATATGTATGCTTATCCGACTGCACCTTGTACATATACATATCCGTCCAGCTGTTTTCAAGCTTTAGTCCCGGCACGGATCTGCATATCCTTGACATATCCGCAAGGCTTTTGAGTATAGGCGTATCGGACCTCATTCTGAAATGGTTTATTACTTCATCAAGCTCACCCTTGAACTCCTGTGTCTTGTATGCCTTATCATCATCTGTCCATGTGCTGTAAAAGCGATCTCCGCCATTTCCGAAATCACACCGCAGCCAGCCTATACAGCCGCGGTCGAGCTTGTCGCTGCTTCTGTACACAAGCTCCTGTTCGTCTGCCGAAGGTGTTTCAAGCACATACGATCTGCCGAATATCGGCTCATACTTGTGTCCGTTGCGCTCCATTATCTCGGCAAACTGACAGATATGAAATGTTTCGCCGTAATCCTTGCCCGGTCTTAGCAACTCAAAATGATAATCGTCAATGTATTTACACTGCCGCTCCATGATCTCGCCATCCGACAGTGTTATCTTTACTATGCCGTTATCGGGTATCTTGAACAGCTCTCTGTAGCTGCTGTCTATAAATCTTATCTCTTTGTTCATTAATCGGTCTCCTTATCGTAATCTGTGTTTCAGTGTTCCTTATCAGTCTTTGCCTTGTTCAGTTTCGCCATCATGTCATCATACTTAGGCTGTGCCCATTCCGGCAGCATCTCGCGTTCAACGGTTCCCATAACATCATACCGCTCATACCGGGTAGTGCTGCCGTCATATATGTTTTTACAAAACACCGCTGAGCCTCTTGCTTTCGGATATACGCCATTACCGCCTGTTGCGATATATAGCTGATTTACCGCTATCCGATGCTCCGGTCGCAACACCTCCGGCTTTATTACTATTACCCGCCCTTTCAGATTATCGGTATAGTTAAGCGGAGTACATTCTCCGGGTTTGATAAATGCCATCACATCCGGTACCGTGAGCTTATCATGCTCGGCTCTCAGCTTTTGTGCTTCCTCTGATAATCTCGTTGCGAATATCTCCATGATCTCAGCAAAGTCATCGCCTACCACACATTTATCATACCGCTCAAAAAGCTCATTACGCTCACCATATGCTACAAGATAGTACAGACCGTCCTTATTATCTATATCCTCGCCTATGACTAACTCCCTGCTCCCGAAATCTATTGAGTGGATGACCTCATAATCACTTATCATTCGTTTTTCAGCCATCTTTTGATCCCTCCATATCTATTGCTGCGCTATGCCTTGCCGCAACATCTTTTTTATCCAATTCAGGATACTGTTTCAAGTCCTCATCAAACTGCTCTTGAGATTTGTAGAACGGACATTCTTTACCTTTTTCACAGAACACATAACTGAGGAGACTGCACATAGGCTTTTTTGCAAAACAATCATCATACATTTCTCTCGACCTCCTTCACTGATAATTTTATTGTACTTGTTATCTCAAAGCCTGCATTGTCGGCAAGCTCTAACATTTCGGCTATAAGCTCACGCTTCTTCTGAGCTATCTGCGTCTTATATACCTTCCTTACAGCTGCTCCTGCTGTGTTATCCCGATATCCGCTGCCGTTGTAGAAGCAGTCAATATCTCTGTATATTCCTCTGCATTTACCTTTCATACTGTTTTTCCTCTCTCACTCGTTTATTAAGATCATGCTCTGCACGGCTTTTGTCGG
>JAFRDB010000010.1 GCA_017404065.1 Clostridia bacterium | reverse complement strand
CAAAATACGGCAGCACAGTAACATGGACATCAAGCGATACTGATATAATCGCAAACAATGGTACGATAAATACATCAAACGCGCTTGCTAACGGTTCAGAAGTAACTCTTACGGAATCGTATTCGAAGGGCGGCAGCACCTGTTCGCGTACATACGATGCGACCGTATACGGCTCGGCATATGACAGCAGCTGGACAGTTTGCGACTTCTTTAATGCGAACAGCGCCACATCTATTGATGGAAAGACCTCGGATACCGGTAACGCGTTATGGTCAAAGGCAGGCTATGGTACACCAACATATAGTAATGGAGTATTTACAATAGAGTCAAGCGCTTCGGGCAGTGTGGAGGAGAATGCCGGAGCTGCAACAAGGGCAACTCTTACACTCGCTGACAGGCTTCATTCAGATGTATCGGTGGAGTTTGATGTCAGAATAAACGCCGTAGGCGATAAGCCTATGATATATTTTTACGATTCCGGCTCAGATGTAACCTTTGCCAGGATACAGGGAGATTTGAGGAACGCCGTAACAAACTTGTATGTTTACAATGGTAACGAGACCAGAACGGCATTGGTGACAAATATGACACCGGGTACATGGTATACGCTTAAAGCAGCGTTTAATTTTGAAACACAAAAAGTAGATTATTATGTTAATGGAACAAAGGTATATTCAGAGTATAATTTTTATCAGCTCAACAGTTCGTCAGGCCTTGGTAGTGTTATGTTTGCTGCAACAGAACAAACAGGTACAATAGCAAATATACGTAATCTTATCATAACAGGTGAAGCGGAGCAGGCTACATCGGAACCTACCGGAACGCCGGAGCCTACCGGAACACCGGAGCCGGGTGTTGATTTTAGTATAGATAGTTATGATTCTGAAACACATACTATAACCATCAGCAATAATACCGGAAGCTCAAAGAATGCAACACTGTTATTTGCGGGATATGATGATAAAAGAATGGTTAACGCTATCGTAGAGTCTGTAACGCTTGCTGCGGGAGAAAATGTGTTTACAGCCGGAGAAGACTTTACACCGAGTCAAATATCAAGAATAATGCTGTGGGAGGATCTGGATCATGCTACACCGCTTTGCGATGCATATATTTTCACCGGTCCGAAATTGTTTATGCTCGGTGACTCTATAATGACGGATTGGGATAATGCGACATTATATCCTCAGCCAAGATATCCGCAGGGCGGCTGGGGAACTGCTTTTAAGACAAAATGCATAAGTGCACTGACTGTAAATAACGAGGCAGTATCGGGTTTCACAGCAGAGTACAGCTACAACAATGTATGGAGCAGCAACAATTACTACAGAAGTAAGATCCCCGGTAAATCACCCGTAAGGGATGAAATAAACGCGGGTGACTATGTTATCATCGGATTTATCCATAATGATTTCAGCACGGCGAATAGTAATAGTGATGCAGATTATATAAATACGTACAAGTCATATCTGAAAGCGTTTATTGATGACTGCAGGACAATAGGCGCACATCCGATCCTTGTTGTTCCACCGAACAGAGGAGAAACGTATAACTACCATACTAACGGGACAGTAGGTGATTTCTCGGCGGTCATCCCCGCTCTCGCTCGTGAGGAGAATGTACCGTATGTGGATATTCATCAGTGGACAATAAATGAAACCGCAAATGATGCAAGCTTTTTAAATACAGTTTTCCTTACAAGTGCATATTTACAGAGTCTTGTAGAAAGCGGCATAACTACTCAGGAAGTCCTGAATGCGTGCAGCAACACAAATCTGCATATGAAAGAAAATGGCTCCTATGGCAGAGATCTGACGCATATCAGCGTTGACGGCTGCGAAAGGATAGCAGAATATGTAAGCACACAGCTTAAGGGCATGTCGACAGGTCTTGAGGAATATTTAAAATAATCTAAATCATATTCAGATGGAGGAATGACTCATGAAACAAATATTAGCGGTAGCGATCTCGGTGTTGTTGCTATCGACACATACAGCAGCCATTGCCGACAGCCCAACGTATATCGAAGAAACTAATGCGGTAAGCGTTAATGCGGGCAATTATTCAACTGTGTTGATAAAAAACAATGCCAACGGTGAGGTCGTATATATCAATCAGGCTACAGCAGGGGGCACACTGAGCAATACTATCCCATTCCTTATAATGGATAATGCCGTAGACGGAGAATATCTAATGATTCTTGGAGGAGGCGAGAATAACGCTTATACTACAAGGCTATTTGATATAGGTGAGGTAACAGCTGAAGATAAGATGATGGCATACCTTGGTTATGAGGACGGAACACAGCCGTACACAGTAAATGCGGCATTTTCTCTCGAAGCGGTAAACCTGTCAAAATATAACATAATTAAGGTGCAGATAGGTCAAAAAGCAGGCGGTCTATACTTGAATGATATTTTAGGTGTATATAACGGTGAGGTTAATTTCGGATTGCAGTTAAATAATATCCCAGAGGAATACGCAGATGAAATATCGGTATATTTGAGTAACGGAACTTTGAGCAGCAATAAAATGGATTGGGGGTCTTGATAACTATGAAAAAATGGAATAATCCTGAGCTTATACATGCATCATTTAATAAAGAATCTGTTATTACAACATCCTCTGAGTATACAGAGGCGATGAATACATGGCAGGAGAATAATAAGGCTTCTACGACAGTGCGTATGGCTGAATTCTCTGCACTGCTTTCATTTGATAAATAGGATAGTACATTAGCTATTAAAAAAACAGCACAGCGATGTGCAAGTCTGCGGAAATAACACAGATCACAAACAAGTGAGGAGAAGATGGAAAATGAAAAAAATGGTATTGATTGCGACAATGCTATATGCAATGTCATTTTGTGGGGGTGCTGTGTATGCCGATAATACGGCAGCGTATACCGGAGGCAGTGTTAACACTGCAACAATAACCGATACAAGTGACTATTCGACTGTAATCATAACGAAGGCTTCAGATGATCCTATTACTAACGGCAGCATTGTATATGTGAATCAGGCGAAAGGTATGTTTAATGCATCAATGGATTTCATGCTGAAAGCAAATCCGGACGTTGGTAAATATAATGTTGTGTTCGGTGCTGCAGACAGGACAACGGCTAATACGACTTTCTATATTGGCGTAAATTCAAATAACGGAAGTGATGTGCCTATGACGCGTTTGTCGTATACAGCGTCAACAGAAGAGGGTAACAAAACCTATTATACTGCAGGATTCTCTACAGTTATCAACTGCGATGATTATGAAGACTATAACACTCTTAAGGTGGGATATAACAATGGCACTCGTAATTATTACGGCGGATTTCCTCTTAATGAACACTGGACTCCGCCGGTGGTTAGCGGTGAAGGGGATATGATGCTCGTTTTCGTGCTTGATCATATTGAAGAGGACGAGCTTCCTTCGGTTTCTGCATTCTTGAGTGCGGATAATTTGAATTCAACAGCAGCTGTTGGCTCTGCATATGTTGAGTAAGAGGAGGTTGTATGGAATGATGAAATATGTTGATCCACAAATCAAACCGTATCACTTCATTACAGATATAGAAACCACTGATTCTGCTGTAGTTACGCGGCGATATGTTGAGGATGCTACTCTTATTGAAAATATAGATAATACAGAAACAAGGATTCATACGCGATTTGAGAGCATTAGGGATATCATCAGTTATGATTAAAAAGGAGTTGAAAGTATGAAGATTGCAGTAAAAAGAATCAGTGCGGTTATCACATCCATGTGCATTGTCACAACAATGACATCTACCATAGCTGCAGCAAATATTACGACGAAATATGACAAAGATACTGACAATGGAAAAGTGGAATTGACAGGAGTAGAAACAACCGGACGGTCTCAAACCATGCTTGTTATTTCGGAAGACTCAAATTCTGTGGGTTTTGATGAGATCGTATATTTAAATCAAAAGGATGACGGAACTGCCTTTGATGAATTCTATTTGTCAAGAGGAATATATGAAAATCTTGATGAAGGAGAATCAGCGACTTATTATGTTCGCATAGGTGGCTCTGACGGCACGCTGCAAAGAACAGAACTTACCATTTCAAAAGAAGTGACAACAACACCAACGCCCGAACCAACTGAAGAGCCAACCGAAGAACCTACCGAAGAACCTGGTCCGGAAGCAACAGAAGAGCCAACGGCAGAACCAACGGTTGAGCCGACAACAGAGCCGACGACAAACCCTACATCGGTGCCGACAGAAGCGCCAACGGCAGAACCTACGACAGAGCCGACAGCTACACCAACAGCGGAGCCGGATGTCAGATGTAAGTTCACAGTAGAAGAGGATGCTGTTGAGGTAAATGCATTTATCAGTAATACTTATGAGGAAGATAAAAAAGTAGTTATTGCTATAGCACAGTATGATGATAAGGATATACTTGTTAATATAAAATTTAAAGAGATACCGGTTCCGGGTAGGACTGTATCACCTGAACAGTATACAGTTAAAGCAGAGACCATTGCAGACAACAAGAGCAAGGTCAAAGGCTTTGTATGGGATGGCATATCAAGCATGAAACCTATTGCAAAGTTAATGGAATGAAAAATTAGCAGGTGTGAAATTCTCTTAAAAGCCTCCTGGAAGCATAAAAGGTATGTATGTCGGGGAAACCAGGCATACATATCACTCTCTCCTTTGTTAATTAAAGGGCATATGTTTGATTTGATATTAGAAACCGTGGTAACGTATTCTAAACGAACATATGCCTTGCAATTATCAGTGGAAACTTGATTTGTTGACAGAAATAGCTTTTGTAATCTTCTCCTTTTAAATATATAGACCGGTTTGTATGCCCGTATACCGATACGGGCATACAAACCGATACTGATTACAGGGCATATGTGTGGTTTGATACCGTAAAAACCACAATGATGTCTCCTAAGCAAAATATATGCCTTGCAATGAGAGGTTGAGGTAAGTCGACAGCTAAAAGCCGCAAAGAGTTTTCATTAAAACTCCCGATAGTGCCTACTGAAGTACCGACAGCGACACTACAACAGCTCCTACATAGCAGTAAAGCGATCATATAAAGCGGAAATGGGAATGTATATTCCGATAACACGGATATATATTCCATTATCCTAGTCTTATTGATTACAGAGCATATGCCGTTACATTGGCCTCCGAATGTGACAAATGTATTTCTCTCCCCCCATAATGATAGGGCATATGCTTTGTAATGAGTAAGTTTTATGCAGTGCATGCACCGCTTATAGAATTTTATTCATTAAAAAATCTCCTCCTCATTATTTTTGTTCTGTATGCGCCCGGCGCAAGGGCGCATACAGAACAAGATAATTGGAATATGAAAAAAACATCGGAAAGGTTAGGTGAGTTTTAAACTATGGCAAATGCGATAATAGGTCAGTCAGGAGGACCGACAGCTGTTATTAATTCTTCTCTTGCAGGTATATTTAAAACCGCAAGGGATGGAGGTATCAAAAAAATATACGGTATGAAGAACGGACTTGCCGGACTGCTCCGTGAGGAGTATATAGAGGTGGACTGGTATATAAAAAATGAATTTGATATTGAGCTTTTAAAGCGCACTCCATCATCATGGCTCGGCTCGTGCAGATACAAGTTGCCGGACTTCGAGGAAGGTAGCAGTGTGTATGAACGGATATTTAAGATCCTGAATAAGCTTGATATAAAATATTTTTTCTATATTGGCGGTAATGACTCAATGGATTCTGTTGCTAAGCTTGCCCGGTACGGTGAAAATATCGGATCTGATATAAGATTTATCGGCGTTCCGAAAACTATAGATAACGATCTTGACAAGACTGATCACACGCCCGGCTTCGGCAGTGCGGCAAAATACATAGCGTCTGTTGTCAAAGAGATAATTCTTGATAATATGGTATACGGCGCGGAGTCTGTAGCGGTAATAGAAACGATGGGCAGAAATGCCGGCTGGCTTGCAGCCGCATCAGCCTTATCAAAAAGCGAGGAATGTGCAGGGCCCGATCTACTTTGCATCCCGGAGGTACCGTTTGACTATGATGAGTTTTATAACAAGATAGAAGAACTGCGAAAAAAGAAAAAGAGCATTGTAGTTGTGGTTTCTGAAGGAATAAAAACAGCAGATGGGAAATATTTGTGCGAGGCTAATAATATGAGAAGCCGTGATGTGTTCGGTCACGCCTCGCTCGGCGGTACAGCTCTGTACCTTACAGATTTCCTAAGAACGCAGATGGGCATAAAAACAAGAGAAAATATATTAGGCTCTCTGCAGCGGAGCGCATCTCATATCGTATCGCGTACAGACATAACCGAAGCATTTATGGCAGGCGGTTATGCGGTGCATATGGCATTGGACGACGAAACAGGAAGGATGGTAACATTTAACCGTTTGTCGGATGATCCGTACAGAATAGAAGTTGCTTCACATGCTGCATCCGAGGTTGCAAATATAGAGAAAAAGATACCGGGTGAGTGGATAACAAAAGATAAAGGCTTTGTTACGCAGGAATGTATAAGCTATATAAAACCTCTTATCCAGGGTGAATTGTTTCCTTTCATGGTTGATGGGATGCCGCTACATATATATCTTTAAAAGTAAAATATATATACATGAAAAAGTAAGGATGAACAATGGAAAGAATAAAAAATTTACCTATGCCAAATGGCATGACAAGGGATGAGATTATAGATTTGCTTCTACAATAGGAATGATGTAAGTTCACAGTAGAAGAGGATGCTGTTGAGGTAAATGCATTTATCAGTAATACTTATGAGGAAGATAAAAAAGTAGTTATTGCTATAGCTTTGTAACAAGAGATAATGTTTGCTTTTTTGAACGAAATGCAATAGACGGCGTGTGTGTCAGTGACGGACACGGCGCATATCCGCATCATTCATGGGCAGGCGGAGCAAGAGAGGATCTGGATTTTTATCTTGAGTTCGGCACAGACACAGAGGTTAAGAAGGTTGTATTTTTTCTGCGCACCGATTTTCCGCATGATACATATTGGAAAAGCTTGGATGTGAAATTTTCGGACGGCACGGTAAAGACGATGAACCTTGAAAAGACAGCAAAAGGACAGGCTCTGTGTTTAGATGTGCCGTTGGTAACAAAATCAATACATCTGACCGATTTTAAACAGGCGTCATATCCGTTGTCATGGGCTGCGCTTTCGCAGATAGAGGTATATGGAAGGTATTTAAAATAACAGATAAAAAACCGTAAGTAAGGTTTTTATAAAAACTTCTCCTTTAATATATGGTTCGTATGCCTGCAAAAGCGGGCATACGCAAACCAATATTGATTAAAGGGTATATGCGCTTTTTTTAATCAAATTATATTAGAAATTTCTCCCCACAAGAAATTTCTCTCCCCACAAGAAGTTTTTCTCTCCCCTAAGCATTTATTGCATATGCCCTTTAATGAATATTACATATATTCATCTCCTCTTACCGAGACGGGGTTTGTCGACGGGCAAACCCCATGAGAGGTATCAAGAATAGCTCATAATTCAATATATACCTCTACATAAGGAGCCGCATCTGCCTAACGAAAGCTGATGCGGTTCTTTTGTTATTGTAATTCAAAACAGTTTAATATATAATAGCCAACGGAGGAATTGCTTATGAATACAGAAGAATTTAAAAACCATCTCATTTATGAGGAAAAATCGGAAGCTACTGTTGCAAGCTATGTGCGTGATGTGACGGCGTACATGGCTTGGCTTAACGGTCGTGAGATAAGTAAAGAGCTTAATATTATGTACAAGGCAGAGCTTGAGGGAAAATATGAAGCATCGAGTGTGAACACCATGCTGTCATCGTTAAATTCATATTTTGAATATATAGGACATTCTGAATACAAGGTCAAAAATCTGAGGGTACAGCAGAATGTTTTCATAAATCCCAATAAGGAGCTTACAAAGGCTGAATATGAGCGGCTGCTCAGAACGGCATACAATATGGGAAAGCACCGCATTTACTGCGTTATGCAGACTATAGGCTCTTGCGGTATCCGGGTTTCCGAGCTGCAATATATAACCGTAGAAGCCGTGAATAGCGGAATAGCCAACGTAACGGGTAAGTGCAAAAGCAGGACGGTGTATCTGCCCGAAAAGCTGATAAGTCTTTTGAAAGAATACATTAAAATGAAAGGCATAGAAAAAGGATCGGTTTTTGTCACCCGAACAGGCAGACCGCTTGATCGCAGCAATATATGGACTGAAATGAAAAAGCTTTGTATAAGGGCAGGAGTGCTTGCGTCAAAAGTGTTCCCGCATTCGCTCAGACATCTTTTTGCGAGAACATATTACAAGCTTCATCAGGATGTTGTGCGCCTTGCCGATATTCTCGGACATTCAAGCGTGAATACCACGAGGATCTATACCGCCGAGAGTGGCAGAATACACTATGAACGTATACAGCTCCTTGATCTTGTATTCGACTTTAAATGTCGAATTACAACATAATATTGAGAATGTAGTTAAAGTATACTACGCCATAAAAGGTTTGTCAAGAATGTTTCAAGCAATTCGTCCAACAATCGTCCGACAGAAAAACCAATTAAATATATAGTTTAGACAAAAGAAAACTTCCCTTTGCCGTTATACTACAACTTTATCAATATAATGTAGTAGACACGGATAAAGCAGTCACAGCTTCCGTATGAAAATGGCAGAAAGGGGCATTAGTCTTGTTTGGAAAACCGAATAGGCGGCAGAGCAGGGATCTGTACCGTCAGCTTATTATACAAAAAATTAAAAAGTTAAGAATAGAAAAGCCTGATTCGACAGCGCAAGCTGCCGGGTCAGGCTTTTAACATTTTCTGATGCGAAAATTATCGGAATATAAGAATATTTGTAAAATGAAACATGAAGGAGGAAAAATATGAGCAAGATCAAAATGCTGCTTGATGTAGTAGAAAGTATGCGTTCTCTGGCAGACAGCGTAGAGGTGCTGGCACAGGGCATTGCAGACGGTCAGAACAGACCAAAGACTGAAACGAAGCCAAATCCGGATAAGCCTGCCGTAACGCACGAAATGCTGCGTGAGCTCGCGGTTAAGCTGTCACGCGGCGGGCAAAAGGACGATGTAAAGACACTGTTAGAAAGCTATGGCGTAAAGAACATTACAGCCGTGGCTGAGCCTGACCTTGAGGGCTTTTACGCGGATCTGCTAAGCTTGGAGGGTGACGAAAATGCCCCCACGTACTGACAAGAAGGTCAGGCGCACCGTAGGTGCGAGTTTTGCGCGAAGCGCAAAATCTACTGAGGGTAAACATGCGAGGCTGTCTGCATCATCAGCACACCGCTGGCTTGAATGCCCGCCGTCTGTTGCGGCAACAGAGCATCTGCCGGATGAAACAAGCATTTTTGCCAAGGAAGGTTCTGCAGCGCATGAGGCGGCGGAATACAAGGTGCGGTGGTATCTCGGCGAGCGTGATATGAAAGTGCCGTCAACCGGACAGTTTGACGCGGACGAGATAGACAGGCACACGGATACATATGCCTTTTATGCAGCTGATAAGATAGAGGATATCAGAAAGAACTGTCCCGATGCGGTAGTCCTTGTAGAGCAGCGTCTCGACTTTTCAAATTATGTCGAGGACGGGTTCGGAACAGGAGACCTTGTTATAGTAGCGGATGATGTGATACATGTTATCGACTTCAAATACGGTAAAGGCGTGCCTGTCTCGGCAATGCGTAATCCGCAGATGATGCTGTATGCGCTGGGCGCGTTAAACCTGTATGACTACTTGTACGATATCCATACAGTAAAAATGTCCATCGTTCAGCCGAGACTTGACAGCATATCGGAATGGGAGATATCCGTTGATGATCTGAAGGATTGGGCGGAAAACACACTGAAGCCTGTCGCCGAGCTTGCGGCAAAGGGTGAAGGTGAGTTCAAAGCCGGATCGCATTGCCGCTTTTGCAAGCTTAAGGCGACATGCAGGAAAAGAGCCGAATATATGCTTGAGGCGGCAAAATATGAGTTCGCTCTGCCCGCAGAGCTTTCCGATGAAGAGATAGCTGAAGTTCTGAAGATGTCGGGCGAGCTTGCAAAATGGGCGGATGATGTGTTTGCGTATGCGCAGGCTAAAGCGGTGAACGAAGGCAAGCACTGGGACGGATACAAGGTAGTCGAAGGGCGGTCTGTTCGTAAATATGCAAACGAGGGCAAGATAGCGGAGATATGTCAGGCTAACGGATATAAGCTGTCACAGATATATAAGCAAACGCTCATAGGCATAACAGATATGGAGAAGCTCATGGGCAAAAAGCGATTTCGGGAGCTGCTGTCGGACTATATCGTGAAACCGAAAGGTAAGTTAACGCTTGTTCCGGTATCGGACAAGCGGGAGGAAGTAATAACACTAAGTGAATTCAAGGAGGAAAGCTGAAATGGCAAAGTTAGTAACAGGCAAAGTGAGATTATCATATGCCCATGTATGGGAGCCGGTATCGGTAAACGGCGGTGATGAGAAGTACAGTGTTTCGCT
>JAFRDB010000060.1 GCA_017404065.1 Clostridia bacterium | reverse complement strand
TCTGCCTATTTATGCCTCTCAGCATTATATGATATATGCCGCTGCTGCTTCTTTTTCTCGCTTGTCTTGGCATCTTTTGTCACCTCTACAATAATTATATCACATAATCAACCAGTTGTCAACACAAGAGAACCGTCCCCTTGTGTGCAAGAGAACCGTCCCCTTGTGTGCAAGAGAACCGTCCCCTTGTGTGCAAGAGAACCGTCCCCTTGTGTGTCCAAGAGAACCGTCCCCTTGTGTGTCAGGCGGACTTATCGGATATAACAGCGGTTCTGCCACCAATTGTTCTGCATCAAACGCGGTGTGCGGAGGTAGTAATGTCGGCGGTTTTGTCGGCTGGCTTGAAGTAGGTAATATCGAATTGTCCTCCGCCACATCCGTTGTCAGCGGAACGGAAAGTATCGGCGGATTTATAGGCAGAATGCGAAGAGGCATCGTTAAAAACTGCTATGCGGCAGGCGATGCTACCGCAACATCCAACTATGCGGGAGGCTTTTGCGGATATCAAAGAAATGATGCATCATACAGTCACGATGATTCAAAAATAATCAACTGCTATTCCAAAGTAAAATGTACAGCACCGAGCAACAAAGGCGGTTTTTGCGCATCAGCATATTATGTAGGGGCAGGGGACGTGGGGACGGGGGACGTGGGGACGTGCCATTTTTGTCACGTTTGTTATTGACACATTGACAAAAATATGTTAATATATTCAGGTGTAGACGGCGAAAAACGATAATCCCTTGTCATTTTGATGAGGGATTTTATTATGCGATATTGATAGCACAGCAAGAGTAACGAAAAAGTGCGCAAATGGCGAAAATGCGCAGATATAATAAATGAATAATTTTAAAAACCATATTGAATATTTTTGCGGTTTGTGCTATACTCATATCAAAGGAAGTTGAATAATAGTTAACAATATGCTTGCGAGTTGAAGCTATGATTGCAGAAAGTAAACATTATGAAAGGAAAATGACGATGGTAGAAAAAGTAAACAAAACAATGGTTAAAGTAACGGGCAGGATCGATTCCAATAATGCCGCCGAGCTCGAAAAGGAATTGTTTGATGCATTAAGAGTTGCCGACGGTAACATCATTATTGACGCGGCGGGGCTTGAATATGTTTCGAGCGCGGGACTGAGAGTGTTTTTGAAGCTGAAAAAAAGCATGTCGGGGGATGTTTCTGTTATTAATGTAACACCGGATGTATATGATATTTTTGCCGTGACAGGCTTTAATAATATCATTACGGTTAAGAAGGCGTTAAGGGAAATTGATATTACCGGCTGCGAAATGATCGGACAGGGCGGAAACGGTAGTGTCTATAGGATTGATGAGGATAAGATAGTTAAGGTGTATCGTCCTACGGTCGAATTGGAGCAGATCGATAAGGAGCGCGAATTTACAAAGAATGCGCTTATTAACGGCGTTCCGTGTGTTATCGCTTATGACGTTGTAAGATGCGGGGACAGCTACGGGATAGTTTTTGAGATGCTCAAATCCGATACTCTCGGTCATGCGTTCAGGAAAAATCCGGATAGGATAGATGAGCTTGTAGATAAGTATGTAGCTTTTGCAAAGGAGCTGCATTCGACCGAGATACTTGACGGGAGCATTACAAATATAAAGGAAGTGCTGCACAAGAGAGTTCCCAATCTTGCTAAATGGTGCACGGCAGAGGAGATGGAGCTGCTGAACAGCCTTATCGATGAGCTGCCTGATGCTTTTACATTGATACACGGTGATCTGCATCCCGGAAATATTATGATACAGGATGGCGAGCTTGTGCTTATAGATATGCCGGAGGTGACTGTCGGACCAAAGATTTGGGATCTTGTCGGTATCTACCGTGATATGATCTCTGCGCCGTCAGCTCCGAATGGAACCAGTGCCATAGAAACATCTACGGGGATGTCGAAAAATCTTATAATCGATGTCGGCTATAAATTCTTTGAGGGATATACGGGTATAAAAGACAGAGAACAGCTTGATGAATATTTAAAGCCTCTGGAGCTTGTACATGCGCTCAATGTTGTGCTTATCGTCGGTGCCGGCAGCGAGAGGGCGATACAAAGTGCACCGTTAATAATGGACATACTGCTGAGGGGTGTTGTTATTCCGAATGAACAGGCGCTGCGGCATATACTTAAAGAGGGATAACGCTATGGTAGGAATAGTTGTAGTATCCCACAGCTGCAAGATAGCGGAGGGCGTATGCGAATTGGCTTTGCAGATGGCGCCTGAATACAAGCAAATGATCCCCGCGGGCGGACTGGTTGACGGCTCTTTGGGCGCGGACGCAATGAGGGTGCTCGATGCGCTCCATAGCGCAAACGACGGTGACGGAGTGGCTGTTTTGGCGGATATCGGCAGCTCTGTGATAAGCACGGAGCTTGCGATAGAGCTTTTGGAGGATGAATTTCCGGTGCGTATGGCGGATTGCCCAATTGTTGAAGGTGCTGTCGCGGCGGTGATTGAAGCGTCGGTAGGTGCGCCGCTCGATGGAGTCATCGCGGCTGCGGAGGAAGCGCGCGGAGCAAGAAAAAAGGAGATATGATAAAGTAAAAGCATACATAAAGGACGGTAAAGCAATGAAAAAGATAATCAATGATGTTACAAGAGTAGAAGAAGAAATGATATCGGGTCTTATCAAGGCAAATCCTGATAAGCTTGAAAGGATAGAGAATGAGCTTATCGTTGTTCGCAGGGACAGAAAAAAGGACAAGGTCGCGATAGTGTCCGGCGGCGGAAGCGGCCATGAGCCGGCTCATGCCGGTTATGTAGGCTACGGTATGCTTGACGCTGCCGTTGCCGGCGCGGTCTATACATCTCCTTCTGTTGATGTGATAAGCGAAGGCATCCGCGCCGTTGAAAACGGTAAGGGAACGCTTTTGATAGTAAAGAATTACACGGGCGATGTTATAAACTTCAATATGGCGGCGGAGGAAGTCGAGGATGAGGACGATATAAAGACGATGAAGGTGGTTGTAGGTGACGATGTTGCCGTTGAAAACTCCACGTGGACAGCCGGCAGACGCGGTGTTGCAGGAACGATATTTGTGCATAAGATCGCGGGCGCTATGGCAGAGAACGGCGCGGAGCTGGAGGAGGTCGCGGCTGTTGCACAGAAGGTTATCGATAACGTGCGCACAATGGGCATGGCGATAAATCCGTGTATAGTTCCGGCGGCGGGAATACCGGGCTTCACTCTCGGCGATGATGAAATGGAGATCGGTATAGGCATCCACGGCGAGCCGGGCGTAAGACGCGAAAAGCTCCGGAGTGCCGATGATATCGTTGACGAGCTTCTTGAAAAAATATTGTCGGATATTGATTATACAGGCTCCGAGGTCGCTGTTATGGTAAACGGCTGCGGCGGAACTCCGCTAATGGAGCTTTATATTGCATTTGGTCGCGTGGCGGATGTGCTGAAGGAGAAAAATATTAAAATATACAGATCGTTTGTCGGCAATTTTATGACATCGATAGAAATGGAAGGCTTCTCGATCACGCTGCTTCGGCTCGATGAACAGTTAAAAACGCTTCTTGATGCTCCGGCAGACACGCCTGCGTTCAAGAATTGAGTGATTATTATGAATAAAACTAAACTAATAGAAATACTCGGCAGGACTGCCGATGTGATAGAGGAAAATAAGCTGTATTTAACCGAGCTTGATACTGAGATAGGCGACGGCGACCATGGTATAAATATGGCAAGGGGATTTGCCGCCGTTAAGGAAAAGCTTTCGGGCTATGAGGAAATGAGCTGCGGCGCGATTTTTATCGATGTAGGTAAGATGTTCATCAAGGTGGTAGCCGGCTCTTCGGGACCGCTCTACGGCTCTGCCTTCAAGGTCATTGGCAAGACTGTCGGTGACAGCGAGGAGGTAACATACATTCAGTTCGTTGAAGGCTTTGAAAAGGGCATTGCCAAGATACAGGCTCTCGGTATGGCGAAAGAGGGCGAAAAGACAATGATCGATGCGATGCTTCCGGCTCTTCGCGAAATGCAGAAAGCGGATATTGCGGCTGATGGAATAAAAAATGCTGTGGCAGCTGCTGAGAAAGCAGTGGAGCATACCAAAGAGATCATAGCAACAAAGGGGAGAGCAAGCTATGTGGGCGAGCGCAGTATAGGGCATCAGGATCCTGGAGCGACCTCGTTCTATATAATGTTAAAGGTGCTTAGCGAAGCTCTTTAAGCATTCGTATTGGAAGCCTTTGTTGCCGTACGGACACAAGCAGAGGCTTTTGATGGCAAGAGCGATCGCGCCAAAGACTAAGTTATTAATATTTTATGAAGCAAAGAGTGTACAGGAGGTGTAAAACTATGAATGAAATAATAAAAGCTATGAAGGAAAGACGGAGCATTCGCAAATTTAAACCGGATATGCCAAAGAGGGAGGAGCTTGCACAAATCGCAGAAGCCGGTCTTTATGCGGCGAGCGGAATGGGCAGACAAGCGGTAAAAACAGTAGTTGTAACGAACAGGGAGCTAAGAGATAAGCTCTCAGAAATAAATCGCAAGATCGGTGGCTGGCAGGAAGGTTTTGATCCGTTCTATGGCGCTCCGTCAATAATCATTGTTCTTGCAGATAAGGAGGTGCCGACATATTTATATGACGGTAGTCTTGTTATGGGTAATCTTATGCTTGCAGCTCATTCGCTTGGACTGGGAAGTATATGGATACATCGAGCGAAGCAAGAATTTGAGATTGATGAATGGAAGATGCTCCTTAAAAAGCTCGGTATCGATGGAGAATGGGAAGGGATTGGACACTGCGCTGTCGGTTATGTTGATGGTGATGTTCCAAATGCAGCTCCAAGAAAAGATAACAGAATATATTTTGTAGAGTAATGCGATTAAAGGCAATTACAAGCGCGGATTATATGTCCGCGCTTTAGCATGTAAACAAACCTGTCTGCACGCTGGCAGAATTATCGAAGAAAAAAACATGTTGACAAAAAATATATCGGGATGTATAATTTATGTAAGAAGATATGATCAACCAAGCGGAGGTGATTAACATGAATCCTGTGCTCTCCGTTATTATACCGACATACAACTGTGAGTCATTTTTGGACGAGTGTCTTGGCTCGGTTCTGTGGCAGCTGCCACCGGATCATGAGCTGATCATTGTCGATGACGGATCAACAGACAGAACTGTAAGTCAACTGACCGCTTATGATGGAAAATCGGATAATTTAACAATTGTGTGTTGTGAGCACAAGGGAGCCGCCGGAGCGCGAAATACAGGGCTTAAAATGGCGAAGGGGGAATATCTCACCTTTCTCGACTGTGATGACTGTATAAGAGACGGTTTTTTTGCCGAGAGCCGGAAGCTGCTGAAAATGGACGCGGATCTGTATATTTTCGGCATCGAGCGGGTGCTGATGAACGGAAACAGCGAATTCTGGACGGTAAAAGATAAGGTTTATCCGGACATTTCTGCTTTTGCAGACGATTATATCAGAAAAAGAAACCTGATGATCTACTCTAACTGCAATAAATTTTACAAAAGAAAGATAATTGAAGAATTCGGTATTTGCTTTGACGAGGATATAGAATTCGGTGAGGATCGGCTGTTTAATTTTCGGTATATCGCAGGATGTGACCGTATAGTAACATCATCACTCGTAATGCTTAGATATATTCAGCGTTGTGTCGGATCCATGTCCGCAAAACATGTTCCGGATTTTTTTGAGCGTATAATAATGCTGCATAAAGCAAAAACGGAGTGCTTGCTTGCCTTGAGTAAAGGAACCTCCGCGGATGAGCGAAAGGATTTTGTTGTCTGTGATCTGTGTAGAGAAATTGAGAATACAATTGAGCGTTTCGGTATAAACCCGCAGGAGATAGAGGAAAATCTACACGGGATCAATGAATTGGTTTTCGGCAGTTCAGCTCCGGAGATCAAAGCATGGTATGACATTCCGGAGGTCAGACGAGACGAATTGGAAAAGCTGAAAAAGAGGATTATCGGTACGATAGAGGTGTAATATGTTCAGATTTGAGATGCCTGATAATACACTTGAATACTCGCTTCGGCTAAAGATCATCCGCGATCAGATTGGTGAATTTATGAGTTTGCGCGCGCTTTCGGATATTTTTTCTTTGCTTGAGGTCGATAGGGATACGATCGGTGAAGTCTATAACGGACGAATGAAAAACGATGGAAGAGTTCATGAAATCCAAGCTCTGGTGCCGAAATGCGAGCTGGAGGACATCAGGTATGCCTTATATCCTTTGTTCATGGAGCTGGGCTTTTTTGATATCAATAAACCGCTTAGGACGGATTTCAGTCATATACTGGTGCTTGGAGGCAGTTTAAATGCTAACTTTGACCGGACACATGCCTCTGTGGAGTGGATCACAGAGACAACGCGGTTTGTGGAAGGACTTAGCTGTTATCGTCCCATCAATCCTATAGAGCGTAGGGATTCCGTTTTTCAGTCTGCATACGATACTGAATTCGGTGTTATGAGCGATGCGTTCGCCTCTGTTTTTGCACTGTCATCGTCCGATTGGAAGGATGATTTCGTCGGAGACCGGAATCTTAATCGGAGCTCATGTATTCGATCGTTCAATACAGCTCCGGGCGGTCGTGCATACCGTGTTTTTGCGGCACCATCTACTCAGGTGGAGCTAAGACGCGCGGATACCGGGGACAGCTTGTTATTCTTCCTGGATCATACAGAGCTATGTCCGGATGATTCACTGCTTGCTGTTACAAACAACATGTTTTGTAATCGCCAGTTTCTTCAGCTTGCATATTGCTTAATGAAAAGACGGTCTCCTGTAAATTTTGATATTGTCGGCTGTTTGCCTGAGGACAGGATATCTACGCGGGATAATTACGATCCGTTCCGTTATATTCAGGAGCTGATCGCACTGCTTTCATGGATAGAGCGCTTTCATGATGATTTTTGAAACTATTACAGTCAATTATAATTGAGTAATTAATTTTAAAAGGAAGGAAAGGAAATGAAGCTCGAATTATTGAATAAAGCCAAAAAGGATCGGTCGAGAATTAAAGAACGCTTTAAGAGAAACGGAGCGTTGACCGGAAGTAAGCTGTTGGAATATATCCCTGCAATGATTTTAACAAATCTATCGGTATTGATGCTGCTTTCTGTGGATGGTCTTGTGGTCGGTAATCTGGTGGGTGCAGACGCGTTGTCGGCAGTGAATATTTTTTATCCTGCAACGACCATGATCGGTGTGGCATCTGTTTTGGTGGCAAGCGGCGCGGGAAGCGCTATCTCCACATGTATGGGGAAAAATGATATTGACGCGCTCAGGCATATAAAGAGTGCCGTGAAGATCATGATGATCGTAGCGGCTATTATTATGAGCATCGTTCAGATCCCTTTCGTTTATTTGATCATCGCATCCTACAATTTATCGCCTGAAATGAATCAAACGACCTGGCTTTACGCGATCGGGATAATGATCTCCACGCCATTCGGTCTTGTTTCAACAGTGGGCGTATATCAACTGCAGATCGTAGGAAAGATGAAGGTGTTAATGTGGCTTTCTGCCATGGAGGGGATCGTTAATATTGTGTTTGACCTGCTTTTTGTGGGGGTACTGAATATGGGTGTCATAGGAGCCGGTCTTGGTACAGCGTGCGCTAATATTATTCGAAGCACAATGACTGTTATTTATCTTGTAAAAAAAACGGATATGTTTTGTACACATGGCGTAAAGGCTCATTGGTCGGATATAAAGGAGCTCATCTCATGCGGTCTGCCGGAAGCCTCTAATTCAGGAATAAACGCTTTGCAGAATTATTTTATGGTAAAGATAATCATTTTTATGTTTGGCGCTACAGGTGGAGTAATAAAAGGAGTTTGTACATTCTGTATGAGCTTGGTCAATGTGATAATCAACAGCACCCAGGGAAGTATGCGGCCGCTTGCCGGACTCCTGAGCGGAGCTGAGGACCATGAAGGCTTGCGGTTCCTTATGCGGCAGTGTATTGGCTTGATAGTCTGTGCTGTCGGAGCAATGGTTCTTTTGATAGAGTTCAATCCGGATTGGTTTTATTTCATCCACGGCGTGAAAGAGATTCCGGATGGCGGGCTGTTGTCTTTGCGGTTATTTGTAACATATTTTATATTCAAGGGAATAGATTCGATATTCCGCTTGTACTTTACCAATCGCAAGGACTCGAAATTTTCCACAAAGCTGACTGTATTCGGCAATGCTACATTACCGATTTTTGCGTTTGCTATCAGTATGTTCCTTCCGGCTCCGTTTATATGGCTCTCATACCTGTTTACTGAGCTGCTGATAATTTTGTTTAATATATGGAGATACCGGAAATGGCTCAGGCGTGATGCTGAAAGCATTGATCCGAACACTAAAATCTTATATCTGACTGTTGAGCCCGAAAAGGCAATGGAGGCATCCGGAGAAATTTATCGGTATGCCAAGGAAAATGGATTTTCAGACGGGATCGCCAACAAAATAAGGCTTTGTATGGAGGAAATGGTCGCATACGCTGTTAAGTCTCAGGAGAAGGATGATATCCGGATACAGATAACAGTTCGATTTTCAGAAAATGAAGCGCTGTTTGCGATGCTTGATGACGGCAAGTGTATTGCCCTGAATGAAAATAAAGAGCTGCAGGAAATGACTGTTGATAATTATGATTTTATTAAAAAGCAGGCAAAATCCGTGCAGTACCAATATGTTCTTGATATGAACTATTCAGTATTGCGATTTTAAGGTTGGAAAGTAAACTATGTACACCCATAAAAATCGGCATCACGTGTTTTGTTTGGCGAGGATACTATGTTCAATTATCCGGTTGCCTTTTCGTCTTTGGTATGATATAAAGGTAATGATCATTACCATGTTCATAATAATGATATTACAGACTCGTATTATGTGTTTCGCTAAACTCCCCAAAGCAAAAACAAGGCTTGCTGCCTTGTTTTTGAGCTATGGTCGGGATGACTGGATTTGAACCAGCGGCCCCTACGTCCCGAACGTAGTGCTCTACCAAACTGAGCCACATCCCGATAAATATAAAGTGGCGGAGGAGGTGGGATTCGAACCCACGAGCCCTTTCAGACTACCGCATTTCGAGTGCGGCCCGTTATGACCACTTCGATACTCCTCCTTATGCTTTTGTCCGAAGAATTAACCGCTCTTTAACGAACAATAGATATTCTACCATAAAAGAAATGCTTTGTCAAGTAAAAATTTCTTTTTTTTCGGATTTTTTTACAAAGCAATTAACTCATTCACTGTATCTTTGCGTCATTTAAATATTGACACAAATTGCAGGATGATATATAATATTTCTAAATTAATTGCGGATAGGGGGAAAATTATGATGAATATAAAAGCTATGACGGTTATTTCTGTACTGTGCGCAATATCCTTGCAGGCGGTGTCGCTTGCGGCGGATAAGCCTGCTGTCGGAGAATCACTCAAACTTGGTGAATATGCCGAAAGCGCGGCGGAGACACAAAAGCTCATAGACGCGAGACCGGATATGCAAAGACCGATGGAAAAGCTCGGACGAGGCGGCGTAGCGGTCAGAATGGACGGATATACATACCTGTCGTGGCGTTGGCTCGGCACAGAGAGCGCTGATACGAAATTCAATATCTATGGTGTGAATGGAGAAGAGCGCGACTTGCTTAATGCTGAACCGATAAGCTCAACAAACTATTCCGTGCTTGGAAACGGCTATGATCACTTTTATGTAGCGGCTGTAAAAGACGGTGTCGAGACGGAATATGAACCGTCTCAGATCATATCCTTATGGGATAAGAATTACATGGATATACCTATTGAAAAGCCGGACGATAACGAGGTAAACGGCGAGAAATACAGCTACAGTCCCGCAGACGCATCTGTTGGCGATCTTGATGGTGACGGAGAGTGGGAGATAGTGCTAAAGTGGGATCCTTCAAATGCGAAGGATACATCACAGGCGGGCTTTACCGGAGAATGCCTTATAGACGCGTATAAGCTTGACGGAACAAGGCTCTGGCGGATAAATCTCGGTCCAAACATCAGAAGCGGCGCGCATGATACGCAGTTTATGGTATATGACTATGACTGTGACGGCAAGGCGGAAATAGCTATGCGTACCGCAGACGGAACTGTTGCGGGCGATGGTTCGGTTATAGGGGATAAGAATAAAAACTATGCTGTACTGGATAACGGCAAAAACCTCAGCGGTCCGCTGTACCTTACCGTATTCCGCGGCGCAGACGGAAGTGTGATAGACACAACTGAATATTATCCGCAGACACAGGGTGTGACCGATGACGGATATGAATGGGATGTCATAACGTGGGGTGACTGGCATGAGGATCCGAGGCAGGAATGGGGCAACCGCTGTGAAAGATACCTCGCGTGCGTGGCGTATCTTGACGGCGTGAGACCGAGCATGGTATTTGCGCGCGGCTACTACTACGGTCCGGGCGGAGATATAGGAGGAAGAACGACCATCTCGGCTTATGACCTTATAGACGGAAAGCTCGAAAAGCACTGGTTCTTTGATACTCTCGACAAGGAGTATCGCGATAACAAAAAGCTTATTGGTCAGGGTAACCACTCAATGAGCGTTGCAGATGTTGACTATGACGGCTGCGACGAGATAATCTACGGCTCGCTTGCAGTTGATAATGACGGAACACCGCTGTATTCGACAGGGCTTGGACATGGTGACGCGCAGCACGTTTCGGACCTTGACCCGTCAAGGCCGGGACTTGAGGTGTATTCATGCCATGAGGACGGAAACGTAGACTATGGCTATGAGATGCGTGATGCGAGAACGGGCGAGGTTCTTTACGGCAGACATACCGGCTTTGACAACGGCCGCGCCGCGGCGGGTGATGTAGACCCGCGGTATCCGGGCGCAGAGGGCTGGTCAAGCGCCGGAGTACTTACAAAGGCGGACGGAACGGTTATATCGGATAATTACACCATGCCTGCAAACTTCCTCTGCTACTGGGACGGCGATACGGGCAGAGAGATACTTGATAATATCTATGTCAGCAAATGGAACCCGATAGAGGAAAAGGCGGAAACGATATTTACCGCATCCGGCTGCACAAGCATCAACTGGACAAAGGCAACACCGTCGCTTTCGGCAGACCTCTTTGGCGACTGGCGCGAGGAGCTTATGTTCCCGACAAAGGACGGATCGGCGCTAAGGATATTCACGACAACAGACCAGACAGCGTATAAGGTGCCAACGCTTATGCATGATATCCAGTACAGGATGCATATAGCATACCAGAACACTTGCTATAACCAGCCTCCGCATCTTAGCTACTATCTCGGCTACGAGACGGAGAGCGTGCCGGTGCCGCAGATATATACGGTGGGCGATAACGCAAGGAACCCCGATCTTAAGGGTGGAACGAGCCGTTGGAGCGTGGATAAGCTATATACAGGCGAAAGGGTAGAGCTTGCTGTCGGCGTGCCTACGGCGATAGTAAACGGCACACCGGTGCGCATAGATAACGATAATACGGAGGTTGTTCCGGTAATAGACGAAAACGACAGAACACTTGTTCCGCTGCGCTTCATTGCCGAGGCGTTCGGCTGCGAGGTAAAATGGGACGGCGAGCAGCAGAAGGTGTATATATATAACAAAAAGCATCCGCATGACATGTTTAACGCCCTGATGAAGGACATGGGCAATGACCTGACCTTTGGCGAAAGCTTTCCATACTATGATCCGAACCTTTGCGATTATATCGTAATGACTATCGGTAAGACGGATTATACTGCTTATGCCTATGAGGGTCAAACGGCTGATCCGCACGGGAAGCTTGCCGATCTGTTCAGTACCTTCGGCAAGACGATGGACACAGCACCTGTTATTGAAAATGACAGAACGCTTGTTCCGCTCCGCGCGGTTACGGAGAGCATACTTAAAAATGTTTACTGGAATGACGGGCTTATCACGGTAAGCGATGTGGAGGAAGCGTTTTCCGATAAGACGGCAGCGGCAAGACTTGCGGAAATAAAGAACGCGCCGGTACCAAAGAAGATAGAGCGCGTGGCAATAAATGGAACAGGCGAAAAATATTATAACAACCAGCTTGATGTGTACGGTGTCAGCTCCTCGGATAATGACGGAAACAAGGAGGACGGCGCGGTCGATCTGGATATCAAGACACGCTGGTCGGCATCCGGCGCGAATACGCTCACTATTGATCTTGGGGACACACCCGTTGATGTCACGGGTGTGGCGATAGCTATGTGGAAGGGCGCGGAGCGGACATATCCGTTTGTTATAGAGTATTCCGCAGATGGTCAGACATGGCAGACTGCGCTACCGAAAACGCAGAACACAGGCGAAAGCGAGGAATTTGAAAAATATATGTTTCCGCAGCCTGTAACCGCGCGGTATATCCGCTACTCAGGCGACGGAGATACAGTTCCGGGAAAGAATTACTGCCATATCAGCGAAATAGCCGTTCTCGGTGTTGGAGAAGATTAATATTTTATATAATACAAGGAGGGATCTTACATGAAAAAGCTTATAAGCCTGATTACCGCATTTATCATGCTGTCACTAACTGCATTTGCGGCGGATATGGATGATCTTGCTGCGGTTTATGAAAAGTCCGGCGAGCTGCGCAGTGCGTCGTTTGAGATGACGCTGTCGGTGGAGAAGAACAAGCCTCTTGATATCATAGGTCAGATGCCGGATCAGGGCGAGGATATGCCGTATTCGCTGCAGCTTTTGGCTGAAAGTGTGCTTGATACGAAAATACAGCTTAACGGCTCGTATTCCATATCAGAGGACTACAAAAAAATGCTTGCGGAACTGACTGTGGTATGCGACGCGCCGATCGTTGTAAATGAGGATATGAAGCTTGCGGCATGGACAAGGTATGGGATATGGTTTGAATATGATATTACCGATCTGCAGGCTCCGGTGTACAGAACCATAATAAAATCACCGTTCAGTAATAAATACTATATAACGGATATGTCAGGGTATTACGCTGAAAACCCCGATGCGGCAAAGCTTCTTGATAAGACCACGATAAAAGAGCTGATGGACAGGATGATCGAGGCTGTTAAGGATAACGCAGAGGTTACGAGGAAGGATGATACCTATACCGTCACCTTTAACAGCGAATCGGCACAGAATTACATAAGGACTGTGTTCTCTGCGGCAAATGATGTTATGCAGAAAAATATGCCTGAAGATATAGCAGACTCTATGTTCGATGATAGCATAGAAGACTTTTTTGACAAGGTCGATATTTTCGGCAAAGACGGTATAGTTATAACGCTCAATACAGATAAGGACGGATATATCACCGCTGCTACAGAGAATTGCAATATCGCGTTTAATGTTTATGACGCGTTAAAGACGTTTGACAAAAGCACAGAAGGGCTTGACAGGGCAAAGGCGGATATCGACCTTACAGTTAAGGCAGAGTGCAGCTATTCTGAGCACAACACCGCAAAGCCTGTGCTGCCGGAGCTGAATGAGAACAACAGCCGTACGACCGACATCAACGACTATCAGTACTATGACGGGATAGAAAGATGGACGCATCATGTCGGCAACGAGCCGCCGGTTATAAAGAATGATATCGTTTATTTCCCGTATGAGGCTATGGCGGATCAGATTGGGCTTGATCTGAAGACAGAGGTTAAAGGCGATGTGATCACAGTTTCATCCGGTGAGGGCTATCGAGTTGATATAACCGGCAATGAGGTTACGCTGTTTGGCGATACTGATACATTCGACACTGTGCCGATCATATCCGAAAATGAGACAATGTATTGTTGTGATGATATGTTATGGTATTTTGGTCTAAGCTCATACGGTGTTCAATTTGATATTAAAAGCGGTACGCTGAAATATGAATTCTGGTACAGAGGTCTGCCGGAGGATCACAGCGATGATGACTATGATATAAGCGAGGAAGAAGACTATAATTACTACATGAACAGGCGCTATTATATTATAAATTCCGACCGCGCGTTGTATATGGCAAACGGGACCGCGTATCTGCCTATATATGATCTTTTGGAGTCTATATCTGAAGGTGATTACAGCTTTGATAATAATGGATTTATATATACCGCCAAGTATGAAAATTCACTCGGTATTATCACCGCATCAGTATACGAGGGAGACAGCTTTGTTACGGTAAACAACAAGAGGATAGATCTGCCTTATGCAGCGGAAACCGTTGACGGTGTGCTTCGTGTTCCTGTAAGCTTTGCGGAGAGTATAGGGCTTGATATTAACGGCATAAATCTGAATAAGTATGTAACGGGTTCATCGTTCTATTTTGAGCTGAGCGGCGCAGAGGATGACACTGATGATTATTATAATGATACTGCGCGCAACTGGTTCTATGATCTGATGTTTTGAATTCACGGTGTAGCAGTGTATTGACTATTTATTTAAGATGAATTTACAGGATCATGTCACTTAAATGCCATGTATTTAGAAAAAATAATAAATATTATATTCAACCAATCGGGAGCGGTCAAATACGGCCGCTCCCTTGACTTTTTTTTTGCGTTGTGTTATACTGACAAAACAAAGCATAGAATCATATAATATCGGGAGGGGCTTGAAATGAGTATAAATATAAAGCAGTCTGTTCGCTGTCCGAAATGCTCAGAGATGTCGGATGTAACGGTATGGAGCTCGGTAACGGCAGCAGACAGTCCGGATCTTAAAGCGGATATACTGGGTGGCAGGCTGAATATGTTTCGGTGTCCGTCGTGCGACACAACGGCGCTCATGCCGCAGCCGATGCTGTATACAGACGATGAGAAGCGGCTCATGATCTCGTTCATGCCGACAAACGACCCCGTGGAGAAGCAGCAGCTTTATGAAAAAATTGTTTCTTCCTCGCGCGAATCAGGTGAGCTCAACAGTCTTGAAGGGTACAATCTCCGATTTGTAAACGGGTATAATGAGCTGCTTGAAAAGCTTCTGATATTCGATAACGGCTATAACGATAAGGCAATAGAGGTAATAAAGCTGATGATCCTTTCGCAGGACGTTGATAAGAGCGACCAGCGCGACTGTCGGTTCGGCAAGAGCGATGATGGAAATATTGAGTTTATGATACATGATTTTATAGAGAACATGGTCTATAGCTCGTATGTGCCGGTCGAGACTTATGATACTGTATACCGCAGTCTTATCGAATCCGGCATGAAGCCGTATTCATTTGACTGGGAAATAGTTGACGGAGCGTATGCGACCAGACTACTTAACGGATTTAATAATAATTTCTAAATAAAATCGGGAGATAATGGATATGATAACTGCAAAAACGACTACCCTGGGTATAATAGGCGAGCCGGTGGATCATAGCTTTTCGCCGAGGCTGCATAATTTTATTGCTAACGCAATGGATATGGATTATGTGTATGCCGCATTTGAGGTAAAGCCGGAAAAGCTTGCGGAAGCAATAGCCGGTATACGCGCACTCGGCATACGCGGGATCAATGTGACTGCGCCGCATAAGATCGCCGTGATGCAGTATCTTGATGAGATCGATCCCGCGGCGCAGCGGCTTGGCGCGGTAAATACGATCGTTAACCGCAGCGGAAGATTATGCGGCTATAACACTGACAGTGAAGGCTTTTACATGGCGCTAACAAGAGCCGGTATAATGCCGGAGGGAAAAAAAATCCTCATAATGGGCGCGGGCGGAGTTGTAAAGCCGACGCTTATGCGTCTTGTGGAGGCAAAGCCTGAGAAGATAACGCTTGTTAACCGTACCCGCGCAAAGGCATGGGTGATGGCTGAGATGATACATGAGGCAACGGGGTACAGCATAGACACTGAGGCGGCGGATATGGATTATGATATAGTCATAAACACGACCTCGGCAGGTATGGCGCCGCAGCTTGACACACTGCCGATAACCAATATTATAGAGATAAGCGATATGGACTTTATCCATGAGGGCATGGCAGCGGTCGATATGATATATAATCCGGCAAAGACGCTGTTTTTGAAGGAGGCGGAGGCTCGCGGCGCAAATACGCTGAACGGGCTTGATATGCTCATCTATCAAGGCATGATCGCTTATGAGCTGTTTACGGACACGAAGCTTCCGAAGGATATGGCGGGGCGGATAAGAAAAGAGGTATTCGGACAGTGAATATAGTGCTGACAGGGTTCATGGCATCCGGCAAAACGGTGATCGCAAGGGCGATAGCCGAAAAATACGGCTACAGGTTCGTTGATACTGACGATATGGTAGCGGATGCCGCGGGCAGAAGCATAAACAAAATATTTGAATGTGACGGCGAAACGGTCTTCAGACAAATGGAGCGTGAAGCGATTGAACGCGCCTCAAAGCTTGACGGCTGCGTTATATCCACCGGCGGCGGTGTACCGCTTGATAAGCGCAACATGACCGCGCTCCGCAAGAGAGGGGTAGTGGTTAACCTTGCGCCGGCTTTTGATGTCATAGCGGCAAGAATAGAGCGCGCCGCGGCAACGCGTCCGCTTTTGAGAGATCAGAGTATTGAGGATATAAAAAAGCGTTTTGAGGCACGCAAGCTGTTTTATGACGACTGTGACATAAGAATAAAGATAACAGATGATAAAACTCCCGCGCAGTACGCGGAGGAGATAGTTTTAATATGCGAAAAGAGATATGGTATGCATGAGTGAGGAAAAGAAAAACAGCGATCGGCACGTGGTTGGAATACTGCAATGCAACAGTAGCGGTTCGGGCTTTGTAACAACGGAGGACGGCGAGGAGATATTTATTCATCATCGCGGCCTCGGCAAGGCGTATGACCGCGATACGGTCCTTGTAAGAATAGATGGTGACGGTGACGGACGAGGTCACCGTGAGGGACATATTGAACGCGTCGTAGAGCGCGGCAATACGCAGATAATCGGCATAGTTAGGAATAAAAAACGCGATGGTTACAGAATATCGCCTGACAGACGCGCATTTTTTTCGCGCGTGCGCGTGAAGGATATTGAGGGCGCGAAGCCGGGCGACAGGGTCGTTGCCGAGATAACAGGCTATAACGCGAGGAATAAGCCGGTAGGCAAAATAACCGCGGTTTTAGGCGAAGGTGACAGCGTTATGGGCTGTCTTAACGGTATAATAGCGGAAAACGGAATTCCGCGAGATTTCACAAAAGAGACGCTTGATGAGGCTGCCATAGTGCCGGAGACTGTTTCTGATATTTCCGGACGAGAGGATCTTCGGGACAAGCTCATCTTTACCATAGACGGAGATGATTCCCGTGATTTCGACGATGCGGTTTCGCTTGAACCGCTGCCAAACGGAAAGCGGCTTTTGGGCGTTCATATCGCAGATGTAGCTCACTATGTACGCGAGGGTTCGGCGCTTGATAACGAGGCAATAAGACGCGGAACAAGTGTCTATTTCCCCAATATGGTAATCCCCATGCTGCCGGAGCAGCTCTCAAACGGTATCTGCTCACTGAATCCCGATGCGGACAGGCTTACGCTGTCGGTGTTTATGGAGATAGACAAAAACGGAGAGATAACAGCTCATCGTATGGCGGAGACTGTTATACATTCCGCGGCGCGTATGACATACAAAAAGGTTAATGCCATACTTGACGGCGATGACGCGCTGAGCGCGGAATACGGCAGACTTGTGCCTGTAATTACGGAAATGGCGGAGCTTGCAAAGAAGCTTAAGAATAAGCGGATAGAGCGCGGCGCGATAGATTTTGATTTTCCTGAGAGTGAGATAATATGTGATGATAAGGGCGAGCCTACGGATGTGTATTTTGAGGTGCGCGGCGCGGGGGAGCGTATAATAGAGGAGTTTATGCTTGCCGCTAACGAGACTGTAGCTGAGGATGCGTATTGGGCGGAGTTGCCGTTTGTGTATCGTGTCCATGACGCGCCTGATACGGAAAAGATAAAAACGTTTAACGATTTTATAAAGAACTTCGGACTGTCACTAAAGGGCAAGACGGAAAATATTTTTCCGATGGATATACAGACTGTCCTTGACGCGGTAAAGGGCAGACCGGAGGAGAGGATCATCGGCGAGATGGCGCTTCGTTCACTGATGAAGGCGTGCTATCGGGATGCGAACAGCGGACACTTCGGACTTGCGGCGCGGTACTATTGCCATTTTACATCTCCAATACGCCGGTATCCGGATCTTATGATCCACAGAATATTAAAGGAGCATATCAGGGGCGAAATGAGCGCGGAACGGATAAAGCATTATACGCCGATAACCTGTGAGGCGGCGGCGCTCTCGTCTATGCGCGAGGTGCGCGCCGAAAATACGGAGCGAGCGGCATCGGATATGCTAAAGACCGCGTATATGCGTAGGTTCATCGGTGAATCCTTTGATGCGGTCATATCCTCTGTAACATCTTTCGGTATGTTTGCTGAGCTGCCGAATTCGTGCGAGGGGCTTATTCGCTGTGAGGATATGCAAAGCGATTGGTTCGAGTTCGATGAGGAACGGCGCACTCTTACGGGCAGAACAACGGGAGTGAGGTATACGATAGGCGATCAGGTAAGAGTTACCGTTACGGCTTGTAATATAATAAAGCGGCAGACAGACCTTATGCTTGAGGATGATGTTATTGGCTATGGAATACCGCAAAGACGCGGGAGAAGAAGATGAACGACAAATTTGAGATAGTAATACCGACCTTGTTCGGACTTGAGGCGATGGTCTCCAAGGAGCTGTACAGGCTCGGCTACGATACAAAGCGTGTAGAGAACGGACGCGTAATATTTGACGGTGACTATGATGCGGTTATACGCGCCAATCTCTGGCTGCGCTGCGGAGAACGTGTTCTGATAAAAGCAGGTGAGTTCTGTGCCGAAACAGCCGACGAGCTTTTTGAGGGGACAAGGGCTATAGAATGGGAACGGTTTATAGGCAAAAATGACGCGTTCCCTGTAAAGGGACACACAACACGCTCGTTGCTTTGCAGTGACCGCAACAGCCAGATTATAATTAAAAAAGCGATAGCCGACCGGCTCGGCTCGGGATATGGACTTTCGTGGCTGCCGGAGAGCGGTGCGGAGTATCAGGTGCAGTTTACTATTATAAATAACATTGCAACGCTTATGATAGACACCACCGGCACGGCGCTGCATAAGCGCGGCTACAGGGCAAAGTCAAACCTTGCGCCCGTCCGCGAGACGATAGCGGCTGCAATGGTAATGATAAGCTATTGGAAGTTTGAGGAGCCGTTATGCGATCCGTTCTGCGGCAGCGGCACAATACCGATAGAGGCTGCTATGTTCAAGCGTAATATCGCGCCGGGACTTGGACGGGATTTTGCGTTTGAGCGTTTTCCGCAGATAAACAGGAAGGACGCGGAGCTGATAAGGGAAGAGGCGCGTGATGAAGAGCATCGGGATGTCACGCTCGATATTACCGCCAGTGATATTGATCCGTTGGCGGTGGAGCTTACTAAGCAGAATTCGGAGACGGCGGGTGTCGGGCGCTTTATACGCGTGTCTCGCAAAGATGCGCGGCAAATAACGGCAGAGCGTTCATGCGGGAGTATTATAACAAATCCGCCGTACGGCGAGCGGCTCATGTCAGAGAAAGAGTGCAAAAGGCTATACCGCGATATCGGCAAAAGCTTTTCGGCACTTGACAGATGTTCATATTACATACTTACTTCACATAATGATTTTGAGAGGGAGTTCGGAAGGAAAGCAGACCGCGCAAGGAAGATTTATAACGGTATGCTTCAATGCAGACTGTATCAGTATTACGGCAACAAGCCGACAAGGAAGGTAAAAGTCTGAATTAAACCGCCCATCTCACACATTACTTTTGTGAAAGGAGATAATGTTCACAATAATGGTTTTAAGAAGAATAGCAGCGGCAGCGGCGGCTCTTATGACATTTAGCACTGCTGCAAACGCAGAAGTGCTCGGCACGCTCACGGACGGCTCATGGCAGACGGATATGGGCGGCGGTACGGTGTATAAGCATAACGTGTTCTCGTCAAGCTCTGTGGGCTTGCAAACGGAAAACTATGCCGAGTACACGCCCAACAAAGACGCTGTACCTATAGTCGTAAACGGTGCGAGCGTATGGGGAACACGCACGATTACCTCTGCGGCTGAATATATGAAAAAGAACGGACTGCGCCCGCTTATCGGTATAAATGCGGATTATTTTTCGTTCAAGACCGGTATACCTATGGGATATACTATTATTGACGGGAAAATATATTCAAAGGAGGCGGGGCTTCAGGATGCTGTCGGGTTCAGAGAAGACGGCAGCGCTTTTATTGATAAGCTCGGTATTGATACGTCGGTCTCGGATGGGGACACAAAAATACCCATAACATATATCAATAAGTGGCTTCAGAATGATTTTGATAACGTAAATCTGCTCACAGAGGATTTCGGCGCAGACACACATACATCCTTCAAGGCGCTTTATGTTATCTGCTCACCGATAAAGGGAGAGCTCGTGATAAATACAACAATGGAGCTTTGTGTTGACGAGGTATTTATATACGACGGCACGATAAAAATACCCGCCGGCAAGCTTGTGCTTGTGATGGATGTTGACGGCGCACCGGAGTGCTTTGATATGCTTTCGCGGCTTGCTAAAGGCGATACTCTGACCGTTGCAAACTCTGTCTACGGCGCGGAGAGGTGCGACTGGACAGAGGCGGAGTATGCCGTATCGTCTGTCGGCGGCAGGCTTTTAAATAACGGTGCGACAGGAAAAGGGTTTGAAGCCGGTGCCGCGCCGCGGACGGCGGTTGGCGTTAAGGACAACGGAAATGTAATTTTCTATACTCTTGATGGCAGACAGAACGGCTACAGCTACGGGTGCCGGCTCGAAACTCTTGCGGCTCGTATGAGGGAGCTGGGATGTGTAGACGCGCTAAATCTTGACGGCGGCGGGTCTACAGCTATAGCCGGTATATTTCCGGACAGCTCTGTGTTCAAGGTAACGAACAGACCGTCTGACGGACAGCTTCGTATGTGCGCTAACTATCTGTTCTTAGAGGACAGGCGGGAGTATAAGGATGATGACTGGTATATTGCGCCATATAAAAGCGAGCTGTTTGCCGACACCTCCGGACACTGGGCGCATGATGTGATAGAGGAGATGGCATACAGCGGAATAATAAACGGCTTTGAGGAGAATGGCGTTAAGCTATTCAAGCCCGATAATAATGTTTCGCGTATACAGTTTGCCGCAATAGTATGCAATGTTCTGGGTATAGATAAAAGCAAATACAGCGGCGCTGCGCTTGGGTTTACCGATAACAGTGCGATACAGCCGTGGGCGGTGGACTATGTTAAGGCTATGATCGGGCTTGGATATATGAACGGCAGATCCGATGATAACGGTAAGACTCTGTATCTGGATCCGGAAAGCAGTATAACCCGCGCGGAGGCGTTCGCGATAATGGCGCGCGCGATACAGTCAGACGAATATGCCGAGCTGAGCTTTAGCGACAATGCTTCCATACCTGAGTGGGCAAGACCGGCATTTTCAAAGCTGCTTGCGCTTGGCGTGATACGCGGCTTTTCGGATAATACGATAAAGCCGGACGGCAAAACCACACGTGCCGAGGCGGCAGTACTTGCCGCAAAGCTTTCGGATATAGCTCAGTAACAGACCGCGGCACATTTTGTGCTTGAAATAACAAAAGGCTTATGATACACTATTAGAGTACATCACTTAAGAAGAAATTCGTTAATTGAAAAGGAAGTATGATCTTATGGAAAACCTTTATGGAGAAAAGACGGAAAACAAAATAATCCGACGGCTTTTTTTGAAGTCGGAAATATCATGGGGTGTTTCGGATTTTTCAAAAGCGATCGGTCCGGTGATCGACTTGATGTTTATCAGCCTGTTTATCGGAATAGACGGTGTAACGGTTTTGGGATTTATGTCACCGCTGATCATGTTTTTCGAGCTGTTAGGATCAGCTGTAGCCAACGGCGCCCGTAATAAGGTTTCTTCGATGATCGGTGCCGGAAAGCTCGATGACGCTAACCGTGTGTTTTCGGATTCATTGATAATGGGCGGCGGTCTGTCGATTTTGATTGCACTACTGTCTGTTACCTTCTGTTCGGGACTGACTTTTATTCTCGGCGCCCGTGACCCCGGGATCTCGCAAATGACAAAGCAGTATATCTATGGATATCTGATCGGATTTCCGTTCTACACGCTCAATAGGGTCATTACACCGTTTTTACAGATAGAGGGTCAGTACAACCGTGTGAATGCATCATCCATACTGACTACTGTAATTGATATAGCAGCGGATGCGTTTGTTATCTTTATAATACACGGGGGCATGTTTGAGATCGGTTTGGCGACCTCGCTGGGATATATCATTCCGTTTTTTGTGAGCGCGTCCTTTTATATGGGCAAGAAAAGCAGATCTACTTTCAGGCTGAAATTCAAAGGCTTCAGCTCGAAGCTGTGCATGGAGATGTTCCGGCTTGGCGCTCCTATGGGTGTTATCAAGGGCAGCAACTCTTTAGGTGGACTTATCACAAATAATCTGCTCACCGCCTACAATATGCCTTATCTTGTGGCGGCACACGGCGTGTTTGCTCAGATCACGGTGTTCCTGCGCGCGGCATGGTATGCGCCGGCTGATACGCTGATGGCATTTGCGGGCGTTTTTGTGGGCGAGGAGGATCGGAATTCGATCAAGCTGTCGCAAAAGATCTCACTGCTCCATTCACTGATCATGACAAGCGTTATAACAATTCTCCTGTATTTGTTTGGTGGTTATGTGGTAAGCTTCTTCCTTCATTCCAATGAAGCCGAGGCAATAAAACTCGCTGAGCAGTGTATTCAAATATCTTGTCTGTCTCTGCCGTTCCACACGATAGTATATAACCTTAATAATTATCTGATGGGGATCAAAAGAATGCGTTTTTCATGTATATACAGTTTTTTGATCGAATGCGGCAACCTTATCCCGATCACACTGCTGATGCTTCGCGTTATCGGCTATGAGGGTGCGTGGGTATCTAAGATCATCAATATGCTGGTGCTTACTCTGATCGCGATAATTTACATATTGGCAAATAAAGAGGGAGATACGTTCACTGATAAAATGATTTTGATGCCTCGTGACTTCGGCACAACAGCCGAGAATGAGATCAGGGTGATAGCTGCCTCAACGCAGGAGATAGAGGACTTATCAAAAATCGCGGTCGCATTTGCTCTGGAGCACGGAGCAGAGAAAAGACGCGCTATGACCTACGGTCTTATTACCGAGGAGTTGTCTGTCTTTTTGGCTGAGCATGGATTTAATGACAAAAAGAAGCATCATATCAACGCGAGACTGGTCGCAAAGAATGATGATCTGATAATCCGTATAAGAGACGACTGCAAGCCGCTTAATATTCAGGATTACTATGAGATGATAAAGGATGATCGGGATATTGAACAGGATATCAGCCTGTCGATCATCTTCAATATGGCTAAGGATGTTAAATACACCTCGACCTTCGGCGCTAATAATCTGATAGTGAGGATATAAAGCGGATCATTTCATTATAGCGGCACATAAAGAGACGGCACATGTGTTCTAATGGCACTTTAAAGTGCAAAGTTAAAAGTGGAAAGTGAAAACTCAGCAGAGCATAGCTCGCAGCTTAATTATGCAAATGCGTATTTGCTTTCATTTTCCACTTTCTGACTACAACTTTGTGAGTAACGAAAAACTATGTATCAAAACCCGAACAAAAGCTTAACCAGTCCCGAAAGTCCCTTCGGGACTTTTTTTACCACTACCTTCATTAAGAAACCCCCTTTACCATTTAAACAGACAAAGATAACCAAATGCCGCAAGTATCGCAAGCTCAATTACCGCAAGTATTTGCAGCGGACATACGAGACCGAGAATAGCGCCGAGCGTGAACGCGAGCAGCGCAAGTCCGGCAGATCTTGCGATCTTGCACATACACAAGTTCTTCAAAGTGCATCACCCTTTCCGTGATATACATTATATTATGATTATTCGGAACGGTTTGTTATTCTTTTTTTTTGAATAATTTTTTGTATAGCGTTAAAGAATAAAAGCAAAGGAGCGGATGAAAATGAATAGAAGATGCGGAAAGCAGACAGTGGCGCTTGATACGCCTGTATATGTGATCTCGTATGCGGCGGTAGCCGGCGTAAAGGAAGGTGAAGGGCCTTTAAGGGACAGCTTTGACCTGATAGTTAAGGATGATAAGATGGCGGAGAGAACATGGGAGCTTGCCGAGAGCGCTTTTGTAAAAAAGGCTGTGCAGCTCACACTCGATAAGGCGGGGCTGAAAAATACGGATATTGACTATGTGCTTTCGGGCGATCTTCAGAACCAGTGCGCTGCCGCGCATTACGGATTGCGCGACACGGGCATACCCTTTTTTGGTCTTTACGGCGCGTGTTCGACCATGACAGAGAGCATTTCACTTGGAGCGTTGCTTGTAGCGTCAGGATTTACAAAAAACACATTATGCGTTACGTCAAGTCATTTCTGCTCTGCTGAGAAGCAGTATCGTAATCCGCTTGAATACGGCGGACAGAGGACACCGACGGCGCAATGGACGGTAACGGCTGCCGGAGGGATGATATTATCTTCCATAGGCAGCGGCGCGAGAATAACGAGTATCACAACAGGGCGTATAGTAGATAAGGGCATAAGCGACATAACGAATATGGGTGCCGCAATGGCGCCTGCCGCGCTTGACACCATAACGGCGCATTTTAAGGATACCGGCAGAACACCGACAGATTATGACCTTATACTCACAGGTGATCTCGGTGTTGTAGGTTCAGACATACTATGCGAGCTTGCGGCGCGTGACGGGTTTGATATCACGTCAAAGCATGATGACTGCGGCAGGATGATATATGATATAGAAAACCAGGATGTGCACGCGGGCGGGAGCGGCTGCGGCTGCTGCGCCTCGGTGCTGTGCTCACATATAATGAACGCGCTGGAGGCGGGCAAGTATAAGCGTATACTTGTTGCGGCGACAGGCGCGCTGATGAACCCTGTAACAGTACAGCAGGGCGAGACCATACCGGCTATAGCGCACGCGATCGTGATTGAGAGGTGATAATATGGACTATATAAAAGCATTTATAACAGGCGGCCTGCTATGCGTGATAGGACAGATACTGATAGATAAAACGAAGCTCACTCCTGCGCGTATACTTGTTATCTTTGTCACGGCAGGCGCGGTGTTGGAGCTGTTCGGGCTTTACACACTCCTGATGGATTTTGCCGGAGAAGGAGCGGGAATACCGTTATCGGGCTTTGGTGCGGTTCTTGCAAAGGGCGTAAAGACAGCAGTGGATCAGAGCGGATCGTTCGGTATCATAACCGGTGGGATCACCGCTGCGGCATCGGGTATTTCTGCCGCGCTTGTTTTTGGTTTTATAATATCTCTTGCTTTCAGTTCAAGACCGAGAAAGTAGCATAATATCGTTTACGCTTAATATTCCGATCAGGTGCGTGAGCGTCCGCGTGGCGGCTTTCATTAGCTGCGCGGACGCTCGCGCTGTTACAAGTGCCAAAAATATTAGCTTGATTTTTTAGTTTAAGTATGGTAGAATAAAATAGAACAAATATGAAGGGATTACCGATATGAAAAAACAATCGAGAAGCGAGGCGCGGGAGGCTGTATTTACACAGGTGTTTCAGTTTGCGACTCAGCGCGACAACATGGACGAGGCAAGGGAGATCTTGCTTGAGGAAATACCTGAGTGCGAGCAAAATCTCGGATACATAACAGAGGTAACAGACGGCATTCTTGAACACGAGCAGGAGATAATAGATATAGTCAGCGCGCATCTTAAAAAGGGGTGGACCTTTAAGCGTCTTTCCAAATCTGCGCGAACGATATTCAAGATCGCTGTGTATGAGATGAAGTATTGTGATGACGTGCCTCCCAAGGTTGCCATAAATGAGGCTGTAGAGCTTGCAAAGAAGTATTGCGACGAGCAGGAGCCGCGGTTTATCAACGGTGTGCTCGGCGCTGTATTACGTGATCTATGATAGCCTTAGGGATCGACACGAGTAACTACACAACATCAGTCGCTGTCTTCAACGGACAGGACTATGACCATGTAAGGCGTGTGCTTGATGTCAAAGAGGGTATGCGCGGGATTCGCCAGAGCGACGGAGTGTTCGCGCACAACAAGGCGTTGCCGGATATGATAAGCGAGTGTATAAACCGTTCGGGGCGCGATATAGCGGCTGTGGGAGTAAGCACCGCGCCGCGAAGCGTAAAAGGCTCGTATATGCCGGTGTTCACCGTAGGACACGGCTATGCAAAGGCGGTTTCTGCAGCGCTCGGCGCGGAGCTGTATGAGTTTTCACATCAGGACGGGCACATAATGGCGGGTATATACTCAGCGGATGCAAAAGAGCTTCTTAAGAGATCCTTCCTCTCCGTGCATCTTTCGGGCGGTACTACAGAGATTTTGCGCTCGGAATATAACGGGCACGGGTTTACGAACGAAATAATCGGCGGAACGCTCGATATAAGCGCGGGTCAGCTCATTGACCGTATCGGAGTTGCGATGGGTATGCGATTCCCGTGCGGCGCGGAGCTGGAACGGCTTGCGGAGAATACGAACGAGTCGATAAAACTGCCCTTTTCTGTAAACGGCGCTTATATGAATTTATCGGGCGTTGAGACAAAGCTTATAAGAAGTGTGGCAGGTCCGGATCCGATTTTGGCGCGTTCTGCTCTTATATATATCCGTGATGCGCTAAAACAAGCTTTATGCGCGGCTGCGGAGCAGACCGGACTTTCGGATATAATGATCGCCGGAGGCGTTGCATCAAACGGCATAATCCGTGAAGGTCTTTCCGGCATGGACGGGCTGAATGTAAGATTCGCGTCGCGGGAGCTGTCATGCGATAATGCGGTCGGCATTGCAATACTGGCATATTTAAGGAAACACTAATAATATGGATAGAACACAACAGGTCATAGGGACCGTATCAAGAGTAAACAATTACATAAAGAGGCTCATTGAAAGTAAGCCGGTGCTTGCTGATATCTGGGTCAGGGGAGAGGTATCCAATTACAAGAAGCACTCCTCAGGACATATTTATATGACGTTGAAGGACGAAAACAGCGTGCTGAAGGCGGTCATGTTCCGCTATGCGGCATCCGGTCTTACATTTTCACCGACGGATGGAATGAAGGTCGTTGCGCGCGGCAGGGTTTCCGTCTATGAGGCCGGCGGAACATATCAGCTATACATAGATGAGATGATCCCCGACGGTGTCGGTGCGCTGTATCTTGAGTATGAGAGGCTGAAAAAACAGCTTTCCGGCGAGGGTCTGTTTGACGAATCACATAAAAAGCCGATACCTCGATTTCCGGCTCGTATCGGTGTCATAACCGCGCCGACCGGCGCGGCGGTTAGGGATATAATAAATGTGTGTACGCGCCGCTATCCTCTCGCTGAGCTTGTTATTTATCCGGCACTGGTACAGGGCGCCGGCGCGAAGGAGAGCATAGTCAAGGGTATAGAGTACTTTAACAGCAAGCATAATGCGGACACGCTCATTGTCGGTCGCGGCGGCGGAAGCATAGAGGATCTGTGGGCGTTTAACGAGGAATGTGTCGCGAGAGCGATTTATGCTTCAGAGATACCCGTTATATCGGCAGTGGGGCATGAGACTGACTTTACCATAGCTGATTATGTTGCGGATATGCGCGCGCCTACGCCGTCAGCGGCGGCTGAGATAAGCGTGCCGAGCGCGGATGAGCTTGCGCGGTATATAAGCGTATGTCATGCACGGCTTTATAACGCGGCGGGTGCAAGGATAGAGAGCCTCAGGCAGCGGCTTATGCGGCTCATGCCGCGTGATCCGCGGGACAAGATAAATGAGCTTATGCAGCGGCTTGATATGCGTGTCGGCAGAATGGAGAACGCTTATAGGCTCACGCTCTCTGAGCGGGCAAGGTCGCTGGGTGTTCTTTCGGGAAAGCTCGATGCGTTAAGTCCGTTAAAAACGCTTACGCGCGGATATTCGATAGCGTTGGCGGAAGATGGGACGGTGCTTCGCAGCAAACACGATTTTGTGCCGGACAGCGGTTTTAAGCTTAAGGTGCGTGACGGAGATATAGATTGTATAGTAAAGGGAGATAAAAATGGCAGAGAAAACATTTGAAGCATCAATGCAGGAGCTGGAAGCGATAGTATCCGGACTTGAAGCGGGCGATGTAACGCTCGATAAGTCATTGGAGCTTTTTGAAAAGGGAATCAAGCTCGCGAAGAGCTGCCGTAAAAAGCTTGATGAGGCGGAAAAGAAGGTAAGGATACTTACCGCCGATGAGAATGGCGGTATAAAGGAAGAGGATTTCGGAGGCGACAAGTGACAGAGGAGTTAAAAAAAAGGATCGCCGTTATTGATGCGGCGCTAAATGATTATCTCCCGGTATGCGATAAACCGCAGGGGATCATATATGACGCGATGCGCTACAGCGTTTTTGCCGGAGGCAAGCGGCTCAGGCCGATGCTTATGTGGGAGTGCGCGAAACTGCTCGGAGGCGACTGGGATACGGTTCGCCCGTTTGCGTGCGCACTGGAGATGATACATACATATTCGCTTATACATGACGATCTGCCGGCTATGGATAATGACGATCTGCGGCGCGGGATGCCGACAAGCCATATAAAGTTTGGCGAGGATATAGCGATTCTTGCCGGAGACGCGCTATTAAATAAAGCGTTTGAAACGGTAGCCGCGGCAGATCACGCTGATGCGGCTATTGCAATTCGCGCAATGGGCGTTCTTTCAAATGCATCGGGAACAGAGGGTATGATAGGCGGTCAGGTGATTGACCTGAAAAGCGAAGGGAAGGAGATCGCTATTGCAGAGCTGCAGCATCTTCATCTGCTGAAAACCGGCGCGCTTATCCGGGCGGCGTGTGTAATAGGCGGTATGCTTGCCGGAGCGGACGATAAAGAGCTTGATTCGCTTGACAGCTTTGCGAAGGCGCTTGGCGTAGCGTTCCAGATACAGGATGATATACTTGACGTTACCGGCGATGAGGAAACTCTCGGTAAGCCGATAGGCTCTGACGCGGAGCAGGATAAGAACACTTATGTAAGGCTTTGCGGATTGGACAGATCAAAGCAGCTCGTAGAGAAGTACTCAAAAGACGCTTCGGAGGCGCTCAAAGGGTTCGGAAACAAAGCTGAGTTTTTAAATAAACTTACAGAATATCTGATAAACAGAAATAATTAACAAAGGATGATGTACAGATGACATATCTTTCGGAGTTTTTTTCTAACAGCGTGCTTTGGACAGCTGCGATAGCATGGGCTATAGCGCAGGGTATAAAGATCCTGCTTACGCTCATAACCGAAAAGCGTTTTGATTTTACGCGTATAACCGGAACGGGCGGGATGCCAAGCTCACACTCAGCCTTCACTGTTGCGCTTGCTGTATCGATCGGAATCGGAGAAGGCTTCAATTCAGCAATGTTTGCCGTATCGGCAGCGTTTGCTATTGTTGTTATGTACGATGCAACGGGCATACGGCGCAGTGCAGGACAGCAGGCGGTAATACTCAACAGGATAGTTGAGAAAATAGGCAAGGAGGATATTACCGAGACAGGCAAAAAGCTAAAGGAACTGCTTGGACATACGCCTATACAGGTGTTTGCCGGAGCGATCCTTGGTGTTGCCGTAGCGATAGTCAGGCATTGTATATAATTTGAGAAAGGAGTTTATGATCATAAAAAGGGGAGATAAGTATTGGGTATAAGGATAAAAATAATATTGTGCTCCGCAGCGGCTGTGCTTTTGACCGCATCCGCGGCGTATGCCGAAGATACGATAGTAAAGCGCGGCACCGAGCCGACTATGTACGGTATAGATGTCAGTAAATATCAGGGTGATATAAGCTGGAGCACAGTTAATGAAAATACGGATTTTGTTATACTGAGATGCGGCTACGGACAGGATAGGAAAGATCAGGACGATATCAAATGGAAAAGGAACGCGGACGCCTGCACAAAGCTCGGAATACCGTTCGGCGTGTATTTATATTCGTACGCTGACAGTGTGGAGCTGGCAAAGGGCGAGGCGGATCATGTTCTCCGGCTTGTAAAGGGGTATGATCTTACTTTTCCGATATATTATGATATTGAAGATGAGGTACATAAGGAGCTTGAGCCTGAACTGCTCGGGGATATTGCCGAAGCGTTCTGCAGCAAGATAGAGGCTGCCGGCTACGAGGTGGGAGTTTACTCATATAAATATTTCTGGGAAAATAAGCTGACTGATCCGGTGTTTGATACAAAGTCATGGTACAGGTGGATAGCTCAGGTTGATGTCAGCTTTACAACGTATAAGAAGCCGTTTTCGATGTGGCAGTATTCGTTTACAGGCAGCGTAGACGGCATAGAAGGTAACGTTGATATGGACTACTGGTACGGAGAGCTGCGCGGCATAGAAAAATCCAAGGTAAAGGAGAAGCTAAAGGCAACGCCGGCGCCTTCGTCTGAGCCTTCAGCATCACCGGTTCCGTCATTAAAGCCTTCGCCGTCGCCTGTGCCAACGCCTTTGCCGTCGCCGACGGCTACGGCAACCCCGTTTTCGTATCTGTCGTCTTATGGTGTATCTGAAACTTTTTCTATGATCAACTTCGGCGATTATGTTGAGCTTAAAAATAATTCCGATAACACATATCGGATACGAGCTATAATTATAAGCTACGACAAGGGCAAGCTTATCAACAGCAAGAGCCATGATCTGACCTTTAACGGCAAAAAAACACAGAGATTCAGAATGTACCGCGGCAACGATCACAGGATATTTATTTATACGCCTGACGGCAAGATCGTACAGGTGCCGGTAAAGAAGTAAAAAAATGCTTGACGGCATATCACCCCCCCTGACCTTTAGCTACGCCCTTGTTTGCTTTTGCAAACAGGGCTACGACACATACGTGTCGTTCACCCATTCTTGGGGGGAAAG
>JAFRDB010000059.1 GCA_017404065.1 Clostridia bacterium | reverse complement strand
CACGGTGGATAAGTCTACGACTTACCCACGGATGGATAAATCTATAATAATTAATGATATATATTTATTTATATATAAAAAATCAAATCTATAAAAAAAGAAGAAAATGAACGTAAATCGTTCAAATTAAGAGATAGGAGCTAACAAGCTTAAAAAGCTTGCCGAGATGATGGGTTGTGATGCTACAGAGGCATATGCGCAGCTTGTCGCTTCACAGAATATTCTTCACGGAGCATATATGGATAAGGCCGATGTAATGGACAAATGGGTCAAGGGACTTACCGTTGTTAAAACGGGCGCAAAGGTAGGTCTTGTTGTAGGCGCAACCATAGCAACGGCGGGAGCGGGCGGCGCGACAGTTGCGGGCGCAACAGGACTTTGGCTCGGCACGGCGGACGCGGTAGTTGATGTAGGCAAAACAACGGCAACGATCATCTACGGCGATGAGAGCAAGTCTGTAAAGGATATAGATAACTTCTTTAAACCTGTTACAACCGCATCCATGGTATTCTCGATAATCACCTTCGATGCAGCATCAACAGGAGAAAAGCTTGCGATACTCTATGATACAAAGGAAGCTCTTGATTCCGAATTGAAAAATCGCACCGGCTATAGCCTGGACGACTTTACAAATTTTCAATACAGTGGCGGAAAGCTGCATGCCGAGCTGAGGAGCAAGGTGCTTACAAATGAACAGGTAAAGAATTTATTACGGGATCCGGCGCTGATAGGTGATGACGGATCCAAGGAGCTTATCAAGGGCAGAGACAGGCTTGAGGAAGAGCGCGAGGAAATAACCGACGAAAAGATAGAGAGAATACTAAAAGACGGCAATGTTTTAAACGGGAACGAAACGCTTGACGACTTCAAGGATGAGCGGAACGAGTTCGAGAAAAGAGTTAAGACAAAGAATGCAAACAAAGACGAAGAAGAGAATAATGAAGAGGAAACCCCGTCTCCGTCCTTAAAACCGACTCATGCTCCGGAGCCTACGCCGACACCGAGAGTAACCTACCATGAGGAATACATTTACGGTCATCTTATAAAATACTACTATGACAATGAGATAAAGCATTTTGTCGGCGTCTACGAGGACTATAACTATAACCGCACATTAGGCGAATGGGTGCTGGTAGATCTGACGCGGTACAGTGATGACGGTCTGCTGCTGTCGCGGACCGGGTATTACGGCGATGATTCAGGACGGATATCAAGCCATTACACCTATACCGATGGCGAAAACTTAGGCTCGATCTGGACAAAGACCGATTACTACGGCAAATATGATGATGTACAGCTTCCCGACGGAGTTACGGATCAGATAAAGAATGTTGAACAATATATATGTGTGACGTATGTAGATGAATTCGGTCGACCGATCCTTGATGAGAATGACGAAGAGCAAACGACCTGGGAAAGCTATTACGGATACTATTATCATTATGATGAAAACGGAATTTTGACAGAACACGCATCGGGCATTGAAGGTCAATGGGCAAAAACCGAGGGCTATGACGGCAGCGGCACTCTGAGCTATGAATATATAAATAACTTTGACGGCACATATACATATAACAGCTACTATACTTATAAGCCAAAGAACTGTCTTTTTGACCCGACAGGTCACAAACAGGTCACTGATGTACATACTAACGGACAGTCTTATGGGGAAGGCGGTGTTCCTATGTTCGGTGCAACATTGATCGGCAGCGAGGAATGGAGCGTAACACAAGACGGCTATGATCACTATATGGGCTATGCCCCCGGCGACCCCGACGACGGTGAGGGACGCGGTCGTTACCAATCCACTCATACAGGCAGATACTATAGCGAATGCGAATTTATAAAGATCGTGGATCTGCCGGATTGATAAAGGCGAACAAACAAAACCTGTAAAAAATATGGCGTATGCAATCGGTTGAAAAACCGGTCGCATACGCCATTTGCTTTGATCCAATCCTTTTTTTAAATCCGTGAATATCAGCTTTTCAGAATTGCCTCCGTCATGCGTATCGCGCGGAGGTTTTCTTTTATGTCATGCACACGTACGAACGCCGCGCCGCGCATTACGGCTATTACCGTGGTTGCAAGAGTGCCCTCAAGCCGCTGATCTGGCGGCAGTCCGAGAGTGTTGCCGATGACCGACTTGCGGGACGCGCCGAGAAGTATGGGGCAGCCTAACGAGTGCAGCTCATCAAGGCGGTTTATTATCTCAAGGTTCTGTTCATGCGTTTTAGCAAAGCCTATGCCGGGGTCAAGGATAAGCCGGTCATTTGGTATACCGGCAGCATTGGCTATTGCAATGCTTTCTCTGAGATCTGATATAACATCTGACATAAGATCAATATAAGCAGTATTCTTGCGGTTGTGCATCAGACAGACAGGGACATTAAAGCTGCTTATTACCTCCGCAGGTTTGCTGTCATGCTTAAGCCCCCATATATCATTTATCATATCTGCACCGGAATCCAGCGCAGCCAATGCGACGCTGCGCTTGTAGGTGTCGACGGAAATGGGGATACAAAACTCTTTTTTTATTGCCTGTATGACCGGCGTAATGCGGTGTATCTCTTCGTTTTCGTCGACCGGTATATAGCCGGGTCTTGTGGATTCGCCGCCGATATCAATTATTTCCGCGCCTTCATTTATCATTTGTTCTGCACGGCGCAGAGCGGCTTCGGTGCTGTTCCATATCCCGCCATCAGAAAATGAATCGGGTGTGATATTTAAAATGCCCATTATGTGTGTGCGGCTCGTGTCAATATCAATGTTTCCTATACGCATACGGACCTCCTATATATTTATGGTATGATTTCTCTTTTCGTTGCTCCAGTAGCACTCATCTGCCGCCGTACAGCAAAAGCAGTTGCGTGAGCGCTTGTCGGCAGTATAAAGCACACGTGAAAAGTCCGAGGCGTTTTCATCTACTCTGTGCTCGCGTATTGCCTGACATACAAGCTGTGTTTCGCTGTCGGAAAATCCGCATAACGGCATTAGCTCAGCCGCAAGCGCGGCACCTGATTCGTTATGCGGAATACCGGAGTATCTGCCCGCGTCATGCAGCAGTGCCGCGGCATAGAAAAGCTCAATATCAATATCAAGTCCATCTTCAAGTATTATTATTCGTCCTATCCTTGCTACATCAAGCGAGTGTGTCAAGTCATGACGGCAGAATTTTCTGTTCCTTTCGGCGTATGCTATTTTTTTTATACGCCCCTGATATATAGGGTGAAGGTATATTTCATTTACTCTGTCCATGCCGAACCTCCAAGCTTTTAATAGTAGATTTTGCTTCCTTTAGGATTGAAAGCGAGCCGAAAACAACAATGTTATCGTATCCGCGGCTGTTTGCGGCCTTTATTGCAGCGGTGACAGAACCGCAGTCATAAGCTTTTGCGCCGCTCTCGGCAAATATCCGGCAAAGCTCTGAGCTTATCAGCCCGCGATCTGTATGCGGCTTTACGCAGTAAACAGCATTGGCGTAGGGTGCGGTAAGCTCGGCTATTTTTTTATAGTCCTTGTCACGGAAGCAGCCGCATATAAATGCTGTAGCTTCCGGGCGTGTATATATTTTAAGTGATATTGCCATCATCCTTGCAGCACCCTCATTATGCGCTCCGTCAAGTATAAATCTGCCTATGCGCTCAAATCTGAACGGAAGCCATGCTCGCGAGAGACCGGTCTGTACCGCATCGAGGCTTATGCCGAGTGTGATGGCTGTATCTACAGCAAGCGCAGCATTTTGCGTCTGATATGCGCCAAGAAGCTTTATTGTGTATTCGATGCCCTTATATTTAAAAATTGTTTTGTCTTTTTGATATTGTATGCTTTCGGGGACTTCTGCAAAGCTCAGCTGTGCGTTGCATTCTGTTGCTGTTTTTTTAATAACGTCCGCTACATCCTTCTGCTGCGGCGCGGATATGACAGGTGTGTCGGGCTTTATTATCCCCGCCTTGTTATATGCGATTTCAGTTGTTGTGCTGCCCAAAAAAGCGCTGTGGTCGTATGAAACAGAGGTTATAACTGCTGCGGCAGGAGCAGAAATAACATTGGTTGCATCGAGCTTGCCGCCCATGCCGCATTCTATCAGCGCATAGTCCGGAGCGAGACGCGAGAACATCAGGAAGGCTGCCGCGGTCTCTGCTTCAAACGATGTGGGGAATACCCCATCGGCTTCAAGAACAGATATTGCGGTTCGTATATCCGTAACGGCATCTGTATAGAGCTGTGGGTTTACGGGTATGCCGTTATATGTGAACATTTCAAGATGCTCTCCTACGGCAGGTGACGAGAAACGGCATACGCTCTTTCCGTCAGCAAGCAGTATTGATTCCAGTAATGCACCGACAGAGCCTTTGCCGTTGGTGCCGGCGATGTGTATGCAGCGAAGCGAATCCTGTGGCGTGCCGAGCGCGGCGAGCAGTAGAGTAACGGATTCAAGCCCCGGAACGATGCCTCGCGGAGCAAGACTTTCTATGTATTCCCGCGACTGTTTGTATGTCATAGCGTTTTCCCCTCTTTCATGCTAATTATACCATAACATCGGAAGTATGTCAAATAACTATGGTTTTAGAATGAGTATTTTTATTTACAATGAAATCACTCGTTTCAAAAACTGTAATAAAAAAGCAGAATTTATATTGAAATATTTGTCGATATATGATATAATAATGCAGTTATAGAAACATTTGTATCAAATATTTAAAGGTGGGATAGTTCATGAAAAAAATATTAGGAAGAGCAATAGTGGTTTTGCCCGTGATTGCGATACAAATACTGTGGTTTTATGTTATGCACGATATATTGAACAAATTTTTTGGCGGGCATCTCGGTGATATTGTAAGCGTTATATTTTCCGTGCTTGCCGTGATTTTTGTTATCAATATTGTTTCCAAAAGAGATGAAAGCTCGTACAGACTGCTTTGGGTAATAGTAATTGTGACAATGCCGGTGCTTGGAGCGTTACTTTACTTTTTTGTGGGTAACAAAAAAACCGGCAGGCGGCTTAAAGAGCGTCTGGAAAAATCTCTTGTCTCTTTCAGCATACCTGATGATCGGGAAAATGCAGAATGTATATCTGAGATCATGAAGGACGATCAGCGTATAGGACAAACTGTCAGACATATAACAGAGTCAACAGGCTTTCCTGTGCTTAAAAATGATACAGCAAAGTATTATCCGTTTGGTGAGGATATGTTTGCCGATATGTGTAAAGATCTGAAAAAAGCGAAGAAATATATCTATGTAGAATACTTCATCATTCAGGCAGGTAAGTTTTGGGACACGATGGTTGATATAATGGCGGAAAAAGCGGGTGAGGGAGTAGATGTAAGGGTCATGTACGATGATCTCGGAAGCATAGGTACATATTCGGTGGCGGATATTGCTACTCTCGCCAAACGAGGTATCAAATGTATACCATTCAATCCTTTTTTTCTGATAAGCTCGCAGCTTAACAACCGTGACCACAGAAAAATAATGGTCATAGACGGAAAAGTAGCATACAGTGGCGGCGTTAATCTTGCTGATGAATATATAAATACGATCGAAAAATTCGGACGATGGAAGGATATTGGCTTCAGGATAACGGGCAAGGCGGTAATGAGCTATGCGTTTATGTTCGCGGAGTTCTGGAACGCGTTTTCTAAGGATCGGATGGAGGTCAGCGGCTTTTTTGACGATTTCCAAAGCAGCGAAAAGCCAAGCGATACGTCTAACGGGTATATATTGCCGTATTATGATTCGCCCATGCGCGATGAACACACGAGCAATGAGCTGTTTGCGGATATCCTGTCATCGGCGACGGACTATGTTTGGTTTTACACACCGTATCTCATTCTGGGTGATTCCCTCTTTGACGCGTTCATAAGAGCGGCGAAGCGAGGAGTAGATGTCAGGATAATCATGCCAGGCATACCGGATAAAAAGATGGTGTTCAGGCTATCAAGAAGCTATTATGAGGATCTTATAAAGGCGGGCGTAAAGATTTATGAATACACACCCGGATTTGTACACGCAAAGGCGTTTATAGCTGATGACAGGATAGCCGGTATAGGCACTGTTAACCTTGATTACAGAAGCTTGTTCCTGCATTTTGAATGCAACGCGATCTTTTATAAGGCAGATATAATAAAGGATCTAAAAAAAGACTTCCTTGACACTGAGGCAGAATGTGTAGAGAGGACTATGGAGGATGTTAAATGCGGCGTGCTGTATAGTTCAAAGAACAAAGCGTCTTCTGCGGATAAAAAGCATTATATCAATAAATTTATAAACAATATTCTTCGGCTCATTGCGCCGTTGTTATAGAAACAAATATATACAAGGGGTAGTGCTTTCCGTGATAGCGTGTGTGCTGTTTCTGGGATCCTGTTTGCTTAGCAGAGTTGATATTGAGCCGAAAACGGATAGCGGAATGCCGCTTCTTGCCGTTGCGGTGTATAAGATAAACGAAGCCGCCGATCAATATAAGACAGCAGCTTAAAGTTGAGATAAGGCAAACAAAATGGTGGTTGAAACCATGGTTAAACAAGACAGAAGCTTAGGATTATTGATACTTTTTTCAATTCTCACATGTGGGATTTATTCGTATTTTTTCTGGTACAAGCTCGCTGAGGATATGAATATCATGTGCGATGGAGATGGTGAGCATACTACCGATGGAATAGTAATGATCTTGCTGTTTTTGTTTACATTCGGAATCTATCCGTATATATGGTATTATCAAGTTGGAAACAGATTGCAATCTAATGCTAAACGATACGGATTAGAATTCAATGAGTCAGGAACAACGGTTGTGCTTTGGCTTATCTTAGGTATATTTGTAGCAATAGGACCGTTTATAGGGCTTTATATTATTATAAAGAATGCAAACACCGTTGCGGTAATGTACAATAATAGCCGAGGCGGTAGTGCAAAGCAGGGGTTTAATGCTTATAATAATGCTCACGGCAATTCGTATGATAATATGCAAAATAACGGTATGGCAGGTAATAGCGGTTATCATTACCTGAGCGATGCAAATCAGTCTCCTGTAACCGAGGAGCCGGTAAAAACACTGGCGATCGATTATAACCAGGGAAAAAAGACAATAAGCTTAGCTTGTAGGAGCGGAGAGTTCAGCGGCGCTTCGTTTGAGATCGGCGTTAATGAGAAGGTTACCATAGGCAGAGATTATAGCTGTAATATTAAGTTTGCAAGCACAACGCCGAATGTAAGTCGAAACCACTGCACAGTGTGGTATGACGGACAAAATATCTGGCTTGCGGACAATGGTTCGAGCTACGGGACATATCTTATGGACGGAACGCGGCTTGAGCCGATGAAACCGGTCAGCATCAATGAGGGCACAGGATTTTATCTTGGATCGAGCAACGTACTGTTTTATGTTTCGAGATGATTGCAACGGAAAGGTGGTAAAGCTTTATGAGGGATATAGGCAAGCTATGCTTGGGATGTATGTCAGATAATCCCAATGGGGGAGTATGTCCGCATTGCGGATATGATGCCGCGCACTATGAAGTGCCGTTGCACCACTTGAGACCGGGAACGATTCTTAACGGTAAATACTATTTAGGAAGGGCGCTTGGCGAGGGCGGATTCGGAATAACATATATCGGTTGGGATCTGAACCTTGAGATGAAGGTTGCCATAAAAGAGTATTTCCCGGGTGGTTTTGTTTCAAGAGATGTATCCAATACGGACGCAGTAACCGTATTCTCCGGAAATGCTGCAGGCGCGTTTGAAATAGGTAAGAATAAATTCGTAAATGAAGCAAAGGCTCTTGCAAAATTTGATAATTTACCGGGTATCGTATCAGTAAAGGACTTTTTTCTTGAAAACGGAACGGCCTATATATCAATGGAGTTTATAGAAGGTGAGACCCTTAAAAGCTTTTTGAACAGAAACGGCGGAAAGGTAAGTCCGGATACTGTGTTTGCCATGATGCGCCCGCTAATGAAATCTTTGATAGAAGTTCATAAAAGCGGTATTATTCATCGGGATATCAGTCCTGATAATATTATGATAACCAAAGATTCGACGGTCAAGCTTCTTGATTTTGGCGCTGCGCGCGACATAAGCGCAGATGGAAACAAAAGCCTTTCAATACAGCTGAAGCCGGGATACGCTCCGGAGGAACAATACCGGACTCACGGCAAGCAGGGGCCGTGGACAGATGTATACGCTTTGTGCGCAACTATATACAGAGCCATAACCGGAATTGCTCCGGTCGAATCGCTTGAAAGGCTGCAGCAAGACACATTGGCAATGCCGTCTGCGTTGGGCGTAAATATAGATCCGGCAAGAGAAAGTGCGATAATGCGCGGAATGTCGGTTTTTGCAAACGGCAGACAGCAAACGGTTTCGGAGCTGTATTATCAGATTTACACAAATCCCGGCCAGCAATATTATCAGCAGCAGTCCGGACAGCAATATTATCAGCAGCAGTCCGGACAGCAGTATTACCAGCAGCAGTCCGGACAGCAGTCTCAGGGCAAGGCATCGCCTGCAAAAGTTTCGGGTGTAAAGATCGCCATTGTTGCCGGAATAGTGGCGTTGGCGGTCGCGGCAGTATCATATACGGTCGGTCTATTATATATGATGAACACGAAAAGCAAGGACGATATTATAGAAGAAATAGTGAAAAAGGACAAAGAGGAAGATGCGAAAGCGACAGAAGCATCACCTACTGAGAAGGTATACAAAAGCCCGGTTTTTGATCACGTTAGCGCATCATCTACGAGAGGTACGGATTACACATCCGGCGTAGCAGTAAATTACTTCCCGGAGTATGCGGTGGATGGGGATTATTCTACCGCGTGGTCCTCTGACAGATTTATAGAGCTGACCCCTACGATCACGTTATCGTCAGAAACCAAACAGCATGTAAGCGGTGTGAGAATGTCAAACGGCTATTTTAAAAGCGAGACAACCTATGTAAGAAACCGACGAATAACAAAGGTCAGTGTTGAATATGAGGGCGGCAGCAAGACTCAGGAAATGAGTATAAATATGTATCGTGTGATGCAGGACATAGAATTTGACGAACCGGTTGACACCACATACATAAAGATCCACGTTTTGGAGAGCTATTATGGAGACTGGAAGGACATCAACATAAGCGAGATAGAAGTATATTAACAGAACACTGTTTTGTGAAAGGATTTAATGGTCATTAATATGGATTATAATGAGATAAGACGTAAAAAGAAAGGTAAAAAAAAAGAATCCCTGCAAGTTGTCGCGACAATTGCAGCTATACTTATCTTTGCCGGTATAGGCGCTATGCTGGTGATAAAATTGCTGATCCCGCGTTTGGTCGGTACAGATATTAAAACAAGCGGAGATCAGACTACGGAATCAGTTATCACCGAAGAGCCTGTTGAAATAGAAGAAATAGCAGTCGTTACAGCGGAGCCTGAGCTTCCCGCGCCTACAGCGGAGCCGGTGTCCGGACGCGGCAGTATGGAGCCTATTCCCGAGACTGTATGGCAGTCTATGCAAGGCAGATCCTGGACAGAAAATCCGTATGTCAGATACGATAGTCTGATGTATCTGACTTTACCGTATTATGATTTTAACTATAATATACAGATAGGGCACATGGTATGTGCAACAGCTGTTGCAGAGGATGTTGTAAATATTTTTTCAGAGCTTTTTGATATAAAGTATCCTATCGAAAGAATGGAGCCTATAGATGGATATTATGACGGCCTTACCGCAGAGTTCGATACGCCGGACAGGAATTCCATGGGACACAATAATACCTCCTGCTTCTGCTACAGAGTAGTGAGCGGCAGTAGTAAGCTGTCTAATCACGCGTTTGGCAGAGCAATAGATCTGAATCCGAAAACCAATCCGTGGGAGCGGAACGGATCGGTAAGTCCGCGTAATGCTCAGATGTATGCGAGAAGAGGACAAACGGCCGCAGCAACAGATTTTACGAACTGGACAGATGTCGAAAGAGCGGCGTTTATTGGTACTGATACCGAGGTTTACAGAATTTTCAGAAAATACGGATGGGAATGGGGCGGAGAGATCTGGGGAACCGAGCATGACTATCAGCATTTTCAAAAGCCATAAGAGTCATTAAATATTGCGATGCTATGGTATATAGCTATATCAAAGGACTTTGTTGATCAGGACAATTTACGGTTATGCTGATTGACCTTGATTGATAAAAAGGAGGCAGAAACACATGAGAAAAGCCATTTTAAGTGATAAAGGCGGCCGTGAGGTAAATGAGGATGCTGTGGGTAGATTGAGAAACAGTGACATTTACTGCTTTGCTCTCGCAGATGGTCTGGGCGGCCATGGCGGTGGAGATATCGCATCGCAGCTTGCGGTATCGACGGTATTGCAATGCTTTAAAACACAGGCTGATATTGCTGAGGATATGATGGAAGCATATTTTGAAGCGGCGCAGCATGCGGTCAATGAAAAGAGCGAGGAGGAACCGAAGCTGCAAGGAATGCGCACAACTCTTGTGACTCTTCTGACGGACGGCGAACGAGCTATATGGATGCACTGCGGAGACAGTCGGTTATACAGATTGAAAAAGCATTTGATACAGGAAATAACAGATGATCACAGCGTAGCGTTTGCATCATTTCTCGCAGGAGATATAGATTATGATGAAATAAGAAACAGTCCTGATCAGAATAAGCTGATAAGAACTATCGGCGGAAACTCAAAATCAAGACCTGATATTTCTGAGGCAGTAAAGGTAGGCAGAAACACATCATTTTTACTCTGCTCGGACGGATTCTGGGAATATGTTGATGAGGATCATATTGAATCAACAAGAAAAAAAGCTTCATCTCCAAGGGATTGGCTTATTGCAATGGAGCGGGAAATAAAGAGGAATGCGCCGCCTGATGCCGATAATTACAGCGCGATAGCGGTATATATATAGGACTAAGCAAATCATAATGAACCGAAAACGAAAGGATAAGTGATTATTATGGTAATGAAAAGATGTAATAACGGACATTTTTATGACAATTCAAAGCATTCGACTTGTCCGTATTGTAATATTTCAAAAGAGGAATCATTAAAAACAGTGTCTATCGATCAGGCATATCAGGGAGCGGGCAGTGTTGCAAGAACGGCTCCAAGAGTTGGCGTAACGGTTGCTATAGGAAGCGATGAAGGGAAAACGGTAGGCGTTTACCATGTAAAGAAGGGCATAGACCCTGTTGTTGGTTGGGTAGTATGCATAGAGGGTGCTTCTAAAGGACAGGACTACAGAATAAAATCGGAACGTAACTTTATCGGGCGTGATCAGTCTATGGACATATCGATCTCGGGAGATAAGAGCATTTCAAGAGAGAAGCATGCAATAATAAGCTATAGTCCGAAGACAAACGGCTTTATGCTTATACCCGGCGAGAGTCACGGTATTGTGTATCTCAACAATGAGGAGATATATGCACCGGTCGAGCTCAAGAGAGGAGATATTATTGAGCTTGGTGAAACAAAGCTAATGTTTATTCCTGTTTGCGATGATAGTTTTCAGTGGTAAATGCCACAAGAGCAGCGATTAAATTCAGCATTGTAGTCATATAACGCAGGAGGCTTTTTAATGGCGGCAAAAAAAGAAAATTATCTTATAATACTTGAAGGAAATGGTGTGATCAGGGAGATCGATCTTAATGCTCTGAGGCAGGAGCGGATCAGCTTTGGAAGGGATAGCACAAATCCGATCGTATTAAATTCTCCGATCGTCTCAAAGCATCATGGAGTTTTTCAGTTTTTCAAAGGCTCTTTAATAATATATGATACAAGAAGTACCAATGGGATATATGTAAATGACAAATATTTAAGAACCGAAGCAAACGGAGAAACGCCGATATTTAAGCTGCATGACGGGGATATAATCAGAATTGACAGCAGAAATCTGATAAATGGACACAGCAAGGGTGTCATGATGTATTATACGACCGTAAAAACTCCCGGAGGATGGAAAAAAACAAACATTTCGAACATAAACAGCTTAACGATAGGCAGAGATAAGAAATCGGATATTTATCTGGAAAGTGTTAAGGTTTCGCGCAGACACGCAGCGATAGTACATAAGTCAGGCGGCTGCTATATCCAGGATCTGAAAAGTGCAAACGGCATCTTTGTTAACGGACAAAGGGTTATAACAGAGAAAAGGCTCAAAGAGAGGGATATCATTTATATTGCCAATTCGATGTTTATATACACCGCCGAAACCCTGCTCTATAAAACCGACACAGGCGGCACCAGAGTTGTCATGCAAAACATATCCAGAACCGTAAAAGTGAAGGGGAAGCCGAAAAAGATACTTGACAGTGTAAATCTTACGGTTGAACCGAATGAATTTGTTGCGATTATCGGAGGAAGCGGAGCGGGAAAGTCCACAGTAATGAACGCGATGAGCGGTTTTGAACAGGCAACCGAAGGCTGCGTGATGGTAAACAATGTAGACCTCTACAAAAACTATCAGGTATTAAAAAATATAATAGGTTATGTTCCGCAGCAGGATATAATATATGAGAATATCACTCTGCAGAAAATGCTCGAGTACTCTGCACAAATGCGGATATCAGATGATGTCAGCAAAGCAGAAAGAATGCAGAGAATAAACGATGTTCTCAATATGGTCGATTTAACAGAGCATAGGGATAAATTTATACGCTCACTTAGCGGTGGTCAGAAAAAGCGTGCAAGCATTGCGGTGGAAATGTTGGCGGATCCGGGACTGTTCTTTTTAGATGAGCCTACATCGGGGCTTGATCCGGGAACGGAAGCGACACTTATGAAGACGCTGAACAGACTTTCAAAGCAGCGAGGCAAAACCATCATAATGGTAACGCATACAACACAGAATCTTCATTTATGTGATAAGATCTTATTTATGGGTGTTGGCGGTAAGGTATGCTTTTATGGCACGCCCGGTGAATGCATGGATTTTTTTGGGGTAAACAATCTTACCGAAATATACAACAAAGTGCTTGATCCGCAGGCAGCAGCATACTGGGCGCACAGATATGTGACTGAATACGGATACAACAGCGACACTAAAAGCGGAGCCTCCGGCAGCGTAAAAGACAAAAAGGTATCGATCATCAAGCAGTTTGGGATATTATCCGCAAGATACATGACACTCATAAAGAATGATATTCAAAGGTTGCTGATGATATTCATACAGCCTGTCCTTATAGCCATACTGATAGCCGCGGTTGCAAAGGATGATGTTTTTACGGATTATTCTTCGACACGCTCTATACTGTTTGCTGTTTCGTGTGCCGGAATATGGGTGGGGCTTTTCAGCTCTATCCAGGAGATATGTAAGGAGCGAAGTATTTTAAAACGTGAATACATGGCTAATCTCAGATTGGGCGCATACGTACTGTCTAAATTTGTTGTACAGCTTCTTTTAAGCGCGATACAGGCGCTGATAATGGTGTCGATGCTTTATATGACAATAGGACATTCTGATTATGAGCTAATTACTGAAAGCGGCTATTTTGAGATGTTTGTGACGATGTTTTTCACTGTGTTCTCATCGGCATCAATAGGCCTTATAGTTTCTGCGTTGTCGAAGAATAATGATAAGGCCATGACTGTGGCGCCGTTTTTGTTGATAGTTCAGCTCTTGTTTTCCGGTATCTTATTTGAGCTTGACGGAATAACGGAAAAAATATCATATTTAACTGTGAGCAGATGGTCTGTATCAGCCTTCGGTTCCATAGCCAATCTAAATGAGTTGGCCTCCGGTATTCCGGAGAGAGAGGTAGAAAGCATATATGAGTTCTCAGTTTCCAATCTAACGCGCTCATGGACGATATTGAGTGCTTTTGTGGTGGTATGTTTTGTTGCAAGTATGATAATATTGAGGAATGTAAAAAATGACTCACGGTGATCGGAGGTATCTGTAAAATGCAGTGTTCAAGGTGCGGCAACAATATTCGCGAGGGTGCGGATTTTTGTCCGAGATGCGGTCTGACGATCCGTCCCGTGGGTGGAAATGGCGAGTTTTATAATAATTATCCGAAAAATAATAAAAATGACAACAGCAAAGCCATTATTGCTATAGTAATGGTATCGGTTTTTGTTATAGTGGCAGCGGTGATCGTATGTACATTGATGCTCGTGTCAAATTCCGGTGGGGGTAAGACTGAGGCTACTTCTACGCCGATCCTGACAGAGACTCCCACTCCGGAACCAACGGCGACGCCCGCACCGGAGGTGACTCCGGAGGTTATTTATGCGGTAGAAGACAGGCCGGCTGTAAACAATGTTATACCAAATCCTGATTATACCAGGTTCAGCAGTTCACTGTATGGATACAGCATCAACTATCCATCGCATTATATTGCATATAATGACAGCTCTGCCGGTACACTTTACGCTGTACAGGAACCTGATGGCTCGGCAAGAGAGATAATTGCCGCAATGCCGATAGGAAACGAAACGGTATCATCGTCAATGAGCAGCTTTATATCAGCGCATCCCGGCACAATAACTTATCAGACCAGCGGAAACGATTATTATGCGGCTAACATACGAAACGGAGATATAGAATATTACAAGTACTGCAAGTTCAGGAACGGAAGCATGTGCTGGTTTGAGTTCATTTATCCGGCAGCGCTGCACAGTATATATGATGGTTATATAAATGATATATACAAAAGCATAGAGAGATATTAACTACATGGAGGATCATAAAGAATAAAGGGTGTTATATGAAAAGCGTCAGAAGGGTTTTAATACCGGTCGTTATATTATTGTTTGCTGTTATATCCGCAGCTTTGGTTTATGGCTTTAACGCAGGCATACTGCCGTCCCCTGAAAAACAAGAGGGTTTCGGATATATACAGTATCGGGGCGGTGAGGATGAATGTTTGTATCTGGAATATGCTATAGAGGATTATCTGAAACAATATGCGTCAACCGAATATTCTCCTGAAATAGCGCACTTGCTGTCGTGTTTATCATGGGCGGCGTACAATAATAACGCGAGAGCCGTTACAGATAACATAGAGGATACGATCCTTGACGGAGACACACAAAGCGCATCAACGCAGGAGGATACAGAGAAAACAAATATATTCTGCTCATACGAAAGCATGGGGTTTAGCAGCATCAGACTGAATGAGTATTATGATGATCCCAATTCACAAGAATACGGAGAAAACAACTGCGCGTACACAATAGGCTATAAGCCGATATCGGGCAAGCGTAATCTTATTGTTATAGCAATAAGAGGCTCGTATGGAGGGCTGAATCTCAAGAGCTCCGATTGGAGAAGCAATTTTTATTATGTGTTATCCGAAAATAATAATCACACAGGCTTTGAGCTTGCAGCGGATAAGGTTAAGGATGGTATTGAGCAGTACGAAGCTGAATACGGGCTTACTGACAATGTATACATTATAACCGGACACAGCAGAGGCGCGGCAGTCGGTAATCTGCTTACAAAGCGCATGGTTGATGACGGGATCGCGACAAGTGATATTTACAATTACAATTTTGCTTGTCCAAATACTACGACAAATTTAGACAGACAGGAGCGTTATCCTAATATTTTCAATGTATGCAACAGTAAGGATATCGTAACTCAAATGCCGCAATCCAAGAATATCTGGGGAAAATACGGCACAACATTGTGGTATGAACAATCATCAGGTTCGGAAAAAGACCATGTTGATATACCTGTTTCAAATGTGCTGATAAGTCTTCCGATCACGGTAGATCTGAATACCCATGCGCCATACGAGTATAAGAAAAGGCTGAGTGAGTTGTCAGATATCAACACATACGAGCAGGAGGGTGCGGTCCGAGTTGTATTTGATAATACCATCATGACATTTGATCAGCCGCCGGTTATCGAAGATGACAGAACAATGGTTCCGATCCGTAAAATTTTCGAGGCGATGGGCGCAGAGCTGGTTTGGAATGATGAAACAAAAACAGCAGTTGCGACGAGAGAGGAAACTACGGTGTCTGTTACCTTGAATGATAATAAAATGCATGTAAACGACCGGACGGTAGAGCTTGATGTGCCGGCGCAGATATTAAACGGCAGAACGCTGGTGCCGTTAAGAGCGATCTCCGAGGCTTTTGATTGTACGGTGGATTGGGCCGGAGAAACAAGACTTGTTTCCATAACACAAAATCAAGAGTAGCATAAGCCTTAAAATCATTGCGCGGGTATATGCCGGAAGGTGGTTTATACGGGCAATAATGTAGTTTTGGCAATATATAACCGGCATTATCTTATACAAAATAACTATATATACAATATAATGCTTGACAATCAAAAAAAGTTGTGGTATTATATACGTGTCTTTTAAATAACATTGTGATTTGAAAGAGTGCGAGTTTTTCGCACTCTTTGTTTATGGGAGTAGTTATGGCGGGAAATAAGATTGAAGAAACGGCGCTTGCGCTTGGAGAAGCCATAGCGGAGGAGCTCGGTATTTATATCGTAGACGTAAGCTATAGCGGAGGAGTCCTTTGCTACTATATAGACAAGGGCGGCGGCGTTGGTATCGATGATTGTGAACGGTTTTCAAGAGCTGTAGAGCCGGCGCTCGACAGCGAGGATATAATACCGGGAGAATATTCGCTTGATGTGTCCTCGCCGGGCGTTGACAGAAAGCTGAAAAAGGATCGTGAATTTCTGTACTATATCGGACGCGAGGTGGAGGTCAAGTTTTTTGCAGCGCGTAACGGCGTTAAAGAGCTGGACGGTGTTTTATCGGATTATCACGATAAGACCGCTTTCATTGATACCGGTAATGAGACCGTTGAAATACCTGTAAAGCAGGCGGCATATATAAGATTAAAATTTGTATTCTGAAAATTAGGGGAGTTATACAAAATGAATGATTTATTTGCGGCAATAAAGGATCTGTGCGAGGAACGCGGCATAGATGAGAATGTCATTATAGAGGCTCTTGAAGCTGCGCTTGTGGCTGCGTATAAGAAGAATTATTATAAGGGGAAAAACGATGCGCCGAATGTGCTTGTTAACATTGACCGAGAAACGGGCGGTGCGCACGTGTATGCGCAGAAGCGTGTAGTAGAAGAGGTATTGGACGAGCGTGAGGAGATCTCGCTTGATGATGCTAAGAAGATATCCGGCGAATACGGCATAGATGATGTTGTAAACATAGAGGTAACTCCGCGCGATTTCGGCAGAATGAGCGCAATGACCGCAAAACAGGTCGTAACGCAGCGTATTCGCGAGGCGGAGCGCGGCATAATCTACAGCGACCGCGCAGAGCGCTCGCTTGGCGTTGTGTCGGGAACGGTAATGCTTGTGCAGGAGGATAAGGTGCTTGTACGAGTAGAGAAGTATGACAAGACTGATGCTGTTCTGCCGCGCCGTGAGCAGCCGGATATGGAGCTGTACAGAGCCGGTGATGTGATGAAGTTCTATATCACCGATATAAAGACAGACGCAAGATCGACACAGCTCATTCTTTCGAGAACGCATCCGGGGCTTGTAAAGTATCTGTTTGAGACTGAGGTGCCTGAGATAGCCGAGGGCATAGTTGAAATAAAGGGTATAGCTCGCGAGGGCGGATCCAGAACAAAGATCGCCGTATACTCAAATGATCCTGATGTGGACGCTCAGGGCGCCTGCATAGGACCGAGAGGGATGCGTGTCCAGGCGATAAATGATGAGCTCAAGACAGAAAAGATAGATATTATAAAATGGAGCGAGGATCCGGCGGAATTTATAACAGCGTCGCTCTCGCCCGCGAAGGTGCTCTCGTGCAGTATAAACGAGCAGGATAAGACTGCGAATGTGGTAGTGCCGGAGTATCAGCTCTCGCTTGCGATAGGCAAGTCGGGGCAGAACGTGCGTCTTGCCGCAAAGCTTACCGGCTGGAAAATAGATATAACGGCCGAGGCGTAAGATGTATATACCGCTGAGAATGTGCGCTGCGTGCCGCGAGCATAAGCCGAAGAGCGAGCTTATCAGACTCAAGGCGGCAGACGGTATAGCTGTGCCGGATACGGATAAGGTTCCCGTTGGGCGCGGTGTATATATATGTAAAAGTGAAGCGTGTATAAGGCTTGCGGAGAAAAAGCGCGCGGTCTCTCGCCACCTCAAGGCGCAGCCGTGCGAGGGGCTGTACAGGCTTTTGGAGGGCATGATTTGAATAACAGGTTTTTCGGAATGTTAGGACTTGCAAAGCGTGCAGGGAAGGTCTCAACGGGCGCATTTGTATGTGACAAGATGATACGCTCGCGAAAAGCGCGGCTCGTAATACTTGCGTGTGATGCCTCGGAAAACACAAAAAAATCCGTAACGAACTCATGCAATTATTATAATATAAAACTGATAGAGACTGCCGATATGGCGGCTCTCGGCCATGCAACAGGCGGGGGCGAGAGAGCGGTGGTTTCGGTAAATGACGACAATTTCGCTAAGGCGATCTCAGATATAAGAGAGAAAGGGTGATGTTGTATGGCAGAAACATCGGCAATTAAGCTTGGAGAGGTAACGAAAAAATTCAAGGCTATCAACAAGGATGTTATTGCGAAACTTGCCGAGCTCGGCGAGGTTGTAAAGAGCTCTACGAGCGTTATCACAGACGATCAGGCGGCATTGGTAGTAGATATCCTTACAAGTGAAAACCAAATAGAGGAAAGCGAGATAGAGGCGCTTCGCAGCGCTGCCATGAAGGTGGCGGAGGAAGCGCGCAAAAAGGCTGAGGAAGAGGCCGCAGAGCAGGCTCGTCTTGCCGAGGAGGCAAGGAAGGCTGAGGAAAAGGCAAAGGCCGAGGCTAAGAAGGCTGCGAGAGAGGCTGCTGAGGCTGAGGCGCGAGCGAAGCGCAAGGCTGAGGAGAAGGCAAAGAAGGAAAAGCAGAAGAAGCATCACAACCAGGCTAAGAAGCAGGGCGGCGTTCGCGTTGACCTTTCCAATGTGGATAGGAGCGACGCATCGGAAGAGTTTATCGTAAAGCGCGAGAGCAAGAGCCGCACTGTAGATACAAGATCCTCGAATGTAGATCTTGATAAGCTTGAAAACCGCGAGAGACTTGAGGTGTTCGCTGATGATGACAGATCAAATAGACGCGGCAAGAAGAAAAATGACCGCCGCGCGGCGGATAAGAAAAAGAATAATCTGCGTAAGGGTGAGCAGAATAATAAGAAGGTAATGCCAAAGCCGAAGGTGATCACGGAGATAGAGGTGCCAGACGCTATAACAGTCGGTGATTTTGCTCAGAGAATGGGTAAGGGCGTGGCAGAGGTCGTTAAAAAGCTTATGCTTCTGGGTGTTATAGCGACAGTAAACCAAGCTATCGACTATGATACGGCAGAGCTTATAGCGGGTGAGTTTGGCATAACGGTTAAAAAGGAGATCGTTCTTTCCAAGGAGGATCGTCTCTTTATGGATATAGATGATGAGGACAAAGCGGAGCAGCTTGTGCCGCGTCCGCCGGTAGTAGTCGTTATGGGTCATGTTGACCATGGTAAGACTTCTCTGCTTGATGCAATACGTCATACGAGCGTTACATCGACAGAGGCGGGCGGTATCACGCAGCACATAGGCGCGTACAGCGTTAAGCTCAATGATCGCGACATAACCTTCCTTGATACGCCGGGACATGAGGCTTTCACCACCATGAGAGCGCGTGGTGCGCAGGTAACTGACGTTGCGATACTTGTAGTTGCCGCCGATGACGGTATCATGCCTCAGACGATAGAGGCGATAAACCACGCAAAGGCAGCGGGTGTTGAAATAATCGTCGCAATAAACAAGATAGACAAGGAAAACGCCAATGTAGAGCGCGTTAAGCAGAACCTGATGGAGTACGAGCTTGTTCCCGAGGAATGGGGCGGCGATACTATATGCGTTGAGATAAGTGCGAAGTTCAAGAAGAATATAGACGGTCTGCTTGAGATGGTGCTTCTGGTGGCGGATATGAAGGAGCTTAAGGCTAATCCGAACCGCGCTGCTAAGGGTACTGTAATCGAGGCGCGTGTGGATAAGGGCAAGGGTCCGGTCGCAACAGTTCTCGTTCAGAACGGTACGCTCAGACAGGGCGATATAATCATAGCCGGAACATCGGTAGGCCGCGTAAGGGCAATGACAAATGATAAGGGCAGACGCGTTAAGGAGGCCGGTCCGTCAACGCCGGTAGAGATACAGGGACTTAACGAGGCACCGGCAGGCGGTGACGAGCTTATAGTTGTTACGGACGAGAAGCTTGCGCGTGATGTTGCGGCTGAGCGTCGCCAGGAGGCGCAGGAGGCGCAGTTTAATGCCGTTACCAAGGTATCGCTCGATAACCTGTTCAGCCAGATAGATGAGGGCAACATGAAGGAGCTTGACATCATCGTCAAGGCGGATGTCCAGGGTTCGGTAGAGGCTGTTAAGCAGAGCCTTGAAAAGCTCTCGAATGATGAGGTAAGAGTCAAGGTCATCCACGGCGGCGTAGGCGCGGTAAACGAGTCGGATGTTATGCTTGCGAACGCATCGAACGCGATAATTGTCGGCTTCAATGTTCGTCCGGACGCGGGTGCTTTGGCTATGAGTCAGCAGATAGATGTAGATATACGGCTCTACAGAGTTATTTATCAGGCGATAGAGGAGATAGAGGCGGCGATGAAGGGTATGCTCGATCCGGAGTTCAAGGAAGTCGTTCTTGGCTATGCGGATGTGCGTCAGACCTTCAGAGTGCCTAACATCGGACTTATCGCAGGCTGTTATGTAACAAAGGGTAAGATAACAAGGAATGCTCAGGTGCGCGTTGTGCGTGACGGTATCATCGTTCACGAGGGCAAGGTAAGTTCGCTCAAGCGTTATAAGGATGACGCGAAGGAGGTTACCGAGCGGTTTGAATGCGGTCTCGGCATAGAGAACTTCAATGATATCAAGGACGGAGACACTATAGAGTGCTTTGAGATGCAGGAGATAGAGCGGTAACGATCTCACCGGAGCGAGTATGGGCGTTTAAGGGATCTTACCGTTCAAGGAGAGATATAATATGGCAAGGATAGACAGGATAAACGGAGAGGTACAGCGAGAGCTTGCCAACGTGATACGGAGTCTGAAGGATTCGCGTATTCCGCTGATGACGAGTGTTGTTACGGTAAATGTCACGAATGACCTCAGATATGCGAAGGCATATATCTCGGTCATGGGTGATGAGGCAACGCAGAAAAAAGCCATGGAGGGACTCAGGAGTGCCGCAGGCTATATTCGCCGCGAGATCGGCAAGCGTGTTGACCTCAGATACACACCGGAGTTTATATTCGAGCTGGATAAATCCATTGAGCACGGCTCGCATATAGATAAGCTACTCAAGAATATTAAATAAGCAAAACAAATCGCGCTTATTGATCGGTAAAAAAATCGATCGATAAGCGCGATTTGTTTTAGTGATATAAATTTCAGTTTAAATTAGTAGCTTAGGGGGCTGCCGCCCCCTAAAACCCCCGCTGCACCAATAGCTAAGCAGGGGGAGCGGGGGACGGCAGACCCCCGATAAACTGAAATTTACTTGTGTAATTTGCAAATATTATGGTTGATATATTTTTAATTTCATGGTATAATGATGTAAACACAAAAAAGGAATGATAGGAATGTATTATTATATAAAGGGAACACTTGCCGCGCGCGGCGCGAATCATATCGTTGTGGACGCGGGTGGTGTGGGGTATATGATATTTACACCGTCACCGGAGAAGGCGCCGCAGCAGGGAAGCATTGTAACGGTCTATACCTATCTCAATGTGAGAGAGGACGCAATGGAGCTTTACGGATTTTTGACTGAGGAGGAAAAGAGGCTGTTTATGCAGCTTATCTCTGTCTCCGGCGTTGGTCCCAAGGTTGGACTTGCGCTGCTTTCGGCGGCATCGGCACAGAGTATAATGACCGCTATAATTACGGGAGATACAAAAACACTCACCCGTGCTCAGGGTGTGGGACCGAAGGCGGCAAAGCGGATCATACTTGAGCTTAAGGATAAGCTCGATCCGGCGGAGCTTGGCATAGACGGTGACGAGGGTATTATAACAGAAGATGCGGATGCGCCCATTATGGACGCGCGGGCGGAGGCACTGAGCGCGCTTGTTGTGCTTGGCTACAGCGCAAACGATGCAAAGAACGCGCTTATGAAGCTGGACGCATCAATGTCGACTGAGGAGCTTATAAAGAAGGCTCTGGCAAAATTGATGTGATCGGAGGATGGAAATGTTAGACGAACAGGAGAGATTTGTATCCTCTGGGTTTATTTCGGAGGATACGGATATAGAATATGGATTGAGACCGCATAGGTTTGAGGACTATATCGGGCAGGAAAAGGCAAAGGACAATCTTAAGATATATATACAGGCGGCGACCGAGCGTAAGGAGGCACTCGATCATGTTCTGCTTTACGGGCCGCCGGGACTGGGAAAGACAACGCTTGCCGGCATAATCGCAAATGAGATGGGTGTTAATATCCGCATAACGAGCGGACCGGCGATAGAGAAGGCAGGCGATCTTGCGGCGATACTGACGAATTTATCCGAGCATGATATACTGTTTATAGACGAGATACACCGTATGTCAAGGACAGTAGAGGAGATACTCTACCCGGCAATGGAGGACTATGCGCTCGATATCATAATAGGCAAGGGACCGTCGGCAAAGTCGATAAGGATAGACCTGCCAAAGTTTACACTTATCGGCGCAACGACGCGTGCGGGTCTGCTCACCGCACCGCTGCGAGACCGTTTTGGTGTCATAGCGCGGCTTGAGCTGTATAGCGTTGAGGAGCTGACCGAGATAGTAAAGCGCAGCGCATCGCTTCTGGATGTGGTAATAGACAGCGACGGCGCGGCTGAGATAGCGTCCCGATCGCGCGGCACACCGAGACTTGCAAACCGATTTTTAAAGCGTGTCCGCGACTTTGCCCAGGTAAAGGGCAACGGCGTTATCACATACGAAATTGCCGCACGCGCTCTCGAGCGCATGGAGGTCGATGAGCTTGGCCTTGACAGCATAGACAGCCGCATGATACGCGCTATGATAGAGAGCTTCGGCGGCGGACCGGTAGGGCTTGACACGCTTGCCGCAACGATCGGCGAAGAGCCGAACACGATCGAGGATGTATATGAGCCGTATCTGCTGCAGCTCGGCTTTATATCAAGAACACCGCGCGGCAGGATCGTGACAAAGCCGGCATACGATCATTTCGGTATACCCTTTGGTGAATGATATGTACAGAATAAAGGAAGCTATAATAGTTGAGGGCAGCCACGACAAGATAAAGCTTTCCGGGTTTATCGACGGACTTATTCTCACAACACACGGGTTTGCGGTTTATACGAACCCTGATTTTGCCGTTGCTATAAAGCGGCTTGCCGGTACATGCGGCATAGTTATACTTACCGATTCCGATTCTGCCGGAATGCGGATAAGAAACTTTGTCAAGCAAAAGGCGGCGGGAGGGAGAGTTCTGCACGCCTTTGTGCCGGACATACACGGCAAGGAGCGGCGGAAAAAAAAGATGTCAGCCGAAGGCTTGCTCGGAGTTGAGGGCATGAGCGAGGAGATAATAATCAAGGTTCTCCGCGATGCCGGATGTACGATAGACGATGTAAAGAGTGAGGGCAAGGAAGGCGGAATAAAAAAGTCCGATCTGTATTTTATGGGGCTTTCTGGAACACCGGAGGCGGCTATGCGCCGACGGGAGCTGTGTAACAGGCTCGGCATTCCCGCTCATCTTTCGGCAAATATGCTGCTTGATGTGCTGAATCGCCTTTTGACTTATGAGGAGCTTGAAAGTTTAGTAGCAGGAGGTAATGATAATGAAGTTTAAAAGAATAAGCGCGGCAGCGATAGCGATCACTCTCTGCATCGGTTCCGCGGCGTATGCGTATGAAGAGACGATCAGCGGCGCAATAGCTGAGGATGAAGCGGTAACAGAGCTTGTGGCGGATGTGAGTCCGAGCGTGGTAGCGATAGTCGGATATTACAACACGGGCACATCGCAGGGCTATGGAAACGTAACGGTGCATGGCACCGGTGTTATATACAGAAGTGACGGGTATATTATCACAAACAACCATGTTGTAGAGAATATGTCCAGCACAACGGTCGTATTCAGTGACGGCGTATCGGTGGGCGGCGAGGTGCTGTATACGGACGAGCTTGCAGATCTTGCTGTGATAAAAGTAAATCGTAACGATCTAAAACCGATAAAGATGGCGGATGAGGCGGATATCGTATCCGGAAGGACGGTCATTGCCATAGGCACGCCGATATCGCTTTCGATGCGCAATACCGTTACAAAGGGTATAATCAGCGGTAAGGATGTATCTGTATATGATTCCTATTATAAGCTTATCCAGACCGATGCCGCGATAAATCCGGGCAACAGCGGCGGACCGCTGCTGAACATGAAGGGTGAGATGGTAGGTATCAATTCAAGCGGCTATAACGGCTATGATATTGAAAACACCGCATTTGCTATTCCGATCGACACAATACAATATGCGATAAACAGCTTTGAGACTGATGGGCGGATAATAAGACCGGACTTTGGCATAAGCATGGAGGAGTCGTGGGAGGCAAAGATCGGTCTGCCGACAAATAAAGGACTGACCGTCAGAACCGCCGGCGAAACAGTGCTGATGACGGGAGATGTTGTGAGCGCAATAAATGGAGTCGAGGTACATACCATTACGGATTGGAATGAGGCGATCAAGGACACCTACAGCGGAGGAAAAGCAGATGTGACCTATTCCCGTGGCGGAAGATCCGCAATAGCCACGCTGACGGCTGTGGATGCTGCGGAGGATGCGGCGGAGCAGGTGCAGATCGATACAGGTATAAAAGAAGAAGAGCTCTCGACGATAAGCAGCATAGATTCGGCAAAGATGGGTGACAGCTTCTATGGCTGGATGATAGATAATCCTGAACCTATGTATGTATTCGACCGTGAACAGGACGGGTCAAGCACGACCTTCATTTATGATTATTCTAATTACATAACCATATCTGTATCTCAGACCGAGGATGATTATGATTATGAACGCGACTTTGTCATGGCGAAGAAGTCATTTAGCGATTATTCGCTTGTAAAGGCCGAAAAGAGAACAGAGGGCAGCACGAGGGCTATGGAGTTTGTTGCCCGTGATTCGGAGAATTTTATACGATTTGAATATTTTGTAACAGACAAGTATTCATTCTCGGTCGTCGGCAGATTCAGCGCATCGACACCTCTTGTTATGGCAGAGTGCGGCAGGATAATGGACACATTCGAGCCCCGTTTTGAAGGTGATGATATCTATGATCTGTCTTCTGTAAAGGATGATAGCCGCGAATATTCGTTCGATAATGTCGGTTTATCTATGTCTGTGCCGGCTGAGTATACAATGCTCTCGTCGGAGCAGGCTTTCAGCAGCTTTGTCGTTGGCAGGTACAATGCTGACTACAGCATTGGCTCGAATGTTCAGATATCCGTATATTCCGTCTCGGATGAGGTTAGCGCCAAGACGCTGTCAGCAGCGGATCACGAATGGAACAAAAAATCATCAAACAGCGAGGTATATAAAATTTCCGATATTGCCGAAAAGAAATATAAGGGCTTTTCCGGTTACGAGTATGAATGGCGTCTGAACGAAACAGGCGGTGAGCCGGAGTATGTCCGTGATGTATTCTTTGAGGACGGCGGATATGTTTATAATATAGCGGTGATCATACGTTCGGGTGAGGATTCGCCGGAGACGATAGCGGACGCGATACTAAACAGCACAGAAGTAGACGTGCCGGATAAATCCGAGCTTGGGACGCTACTAAGAGCATTTGATTATATAGATGAGACCTATACGGTAAATGTTGATGATTGGAGCCTGTCGCTGCCGGTATCATTCAGTGAGAATTACGCGTATGACAGTATGGCGATGTATACCGATGAGCTTACATCCGTTTCTGTAGCGGTTGATACCGACGCGTGCTTTGGCAGTGCAAAAAGCTATATAAGTGATATCATAAATTCAATTGAAAAGAGCAGATACAGCGAAATAGTTGAACAGCTATCCTCCGAGAGGATAGGCGGCAACAGCTATATGACCGCGGTAATAAAAACAAGAAGCGGATCCAAGATAGAATACAGAGAGATATTTGCCGCTGTCATAGACGGAAAAGCCATAGAATTTAAAGCTGAATACCCCGAGAAGGTATATTCGGAGTATAACCGTGAAATCGTAAAGAATATAATATCCGGTCTGAAATTCACAAAATAACGCCGGAGAATAAAAAAACCGAATAAATAAAAAAAAACACTTGACAAATGCCGATAAATGGTGTATAATGACCGCTGTAAATCAAAATTACTTTACAGGGTGATCGTTATGGCTAAGGATCTGACTCTAGCGCTGCTGTTGGATTTTTACGGCGGACTGCTTACGGAAAAGCAGGCGTTTGCGCTTGACGGCTACTATAATCAGGATCTCTCGCTTGCGGAGCTTGCGGAGGATATGGGCATCAGCCGACAGGGCGTCAGGGCATTTCTGAGTCAGGGCGAAAAGCATCTCAGGGAGTTCGAAACAAAGCTCGGACTTGCGGCAAGGCTCGGCGAGGTAAGCCGCGGACTTGCGGAAATGAAGGAAGTAATATCAAGCGGCGGTGACACAGTCCGGCTTGTTGGTATTATAGACAGAATATCAGATATTATATAAATAAAGCGAGAGGGTCGCGGAGACCATTCCGCTTTTCAAATAAGATCGGAACGGAGGCGCGTATATGGCTTTTGAAAGTCTTGGCGATAAGCTGCAGAGCGTATTTAAAAAGCTCAAGGGCAAAGGCAGACTTACCGAAAAGGACATCAAGGATGCGATGCGTGAAATAAAGCTGGCGCTTCTTGAGGCAGATGTTAACTTTAAAATAGTTAAGGATTTTGTAAACAAGGTTTCCGAAAAAGCTCTTGGCGTGGAAATACTTGAATCGCTGACTCCTGCTCAGCAGCTTGTAAAGATAGTAAATGATGAGCTTACCGAAATGATAGGCGGTGAGGCGATCGGCATCAATTATGCCGAAAAACCGCCGACTATAATAATGATGTGCGGCTTGCAGGGCGCAGGTAAAACTACGGCAACTGCAAAGCTTGCGCTTTACTTCTCAAAGCAAGGCAAGAGACCGCTTATGGTTGCGTGTGACGTATACCGACCCGCCGCGATAAAGCAGCTTGAGGTGTTGGGTAAGCAGATAAACCAGCCGGTGTTTCAGATGGGCACGGATGTGAGTCCGGTGACGATAGCTGATGAGGCTGTAAAGTACGCGATAAAGCACGGTAATGATCCGGTAATTCTTGATACGGCCGGTCGGCTTCATATAGATCAGGAGCTTATGAACGAGCTTGCATATATCAAGCTTAAGGTGTTCCCGACTGAGGTTCTTCTGGTAGTAGACGCAATGACGGGTCAGGACGCGGTAAATGTTGCGGATACGTTCAATAAAAAGCTTGGCATAAGCGGAATAATCCTTTCAAAGCTTGACGGCGATACGCGTGGCGGCGCGGCGCTGTCGGTAAAGCAGGTCACGGGCGAGCCGATAAAATTCGCGTCAACGGGCGAAAAGCTCGGTGATCTTGAGGTATTCCATCCGGACAGAATGGCATCGCGTATTCTTGGTATGGGTGATATTCTTTCGCTTGTTGACAAGGCGCAGGCGGAGTTCGATGAAAAGACAGCTGCCGAGCTTGAAAAGAAGATAAGAAAACAGCAGTTCGATTTAGAGGACTTTTTGGAGCAGCTGCATCAGATAAAGAAGCTTGGATCTTTTTCACAAATACTTGGTATGCTGCCGGGCATGGATAGGAAGATGCTCGACATGGTCGATACCGAGGAGAACGCTAAGCGAATGGTACACACAGAGGCCATAATCCAGTCTATGACACCCGAAGAGCGGCGAAATCCAAAGATAATTGCCGCAAACCGCAAGATAAGGATAGCCAAGGGAAGCGGAACTCGCGTGCAGGACGTAAACCAGCTGCTGAAGCAGTTTGCCGAAATGCAGAAGATGATGAAGCAATTCTCGGGCGGAAAGCAGCAAAGACTGCTAAACCGTCTCAGAAAAGGCAGGCTAATGTAACGATAATCTATTTCAAATTGATTATACAAAGACTAAATTTCAGGAGGTGAAACATAATGGCAGTAAAAATCAGACTTAGAAGAATGGGTGCAAAGAAGGCGCCGTTTTATAGAGTAGTTGTTGCAGATTCAAGATCACCGAGAGACGGTAAGTTTATCGCTGAGATCGGAACATACGATCCGCTCACAAAGCCTTCAACGATCAAGATCGATGCAGATGAGGCTAAGAAGTGGCTCGCAAACGGAGCACAGCCGACAGATACTGTAAAGGCACTTCTCAAAAAGGCTAGCATTATCGATTAATTGGTATTGGAGGGCGAATGATGAAGGAAGTTTTAGAGATCATCGCAAAAGCGCTTGTCGATAACCCGGATAAGGTTAGTATCAAAGAGATCGATAACGAAGACAGCTCTATCACATACGAGCTCAGCGTAGCCGAAAGCGACATGGGTAAGGTGATAGGCAAGCAGGGCAGGATCGCCAAGGCGCTCCGCACTGTTGTCAAGGCTGCGGCAAGCCGCGAGAATAAGAAAGTTTCGGTAGATATTGTTGAATAAGCTATAAAAGAGGGTGTAAAAAAACTTGTTTTTTACACCCTCGTATTCAATGGGATAGGAAAAAAGATTCAGAACGGACGAACGACACCAAAGCGAAGCTTTGGGTATCAGACGGCGTACATTGGTACGTCGTTGTCAGTAGATTTGCTTCGCAAATCCGGCGCAAGCGCCGCCCGATTTTTTTTGGGTACAAGGTGAGTTTCGTTCTTAGTAAAAAGGCTTAATATAAAAAAACGAATGAAATGAGTTTTTTATTCATTAATTATCATCAATACCTGTTTTTTCGGTATGTTTTGTCTGCCTTTTTGCGGTCTGGATTTTTTTACATCCCCTTTTAGCGATAAAAGGATGTTATTATGAAAGATAATAAGCTTGAAGTTGGTAAGATAGTAAACACTCACGGACTCCGCGGCGAGGTCAAGGTCGTGCCATGGATGGATGCGGCAGAGGATTTTGAAGAGCTTACGCATATATATATAAAAACGCGGCACGAGCTGATCTCGGCGACAGTTGCCGCTGTCAGATATCAAAAGAACAATCTGATCGTAAAGCTTCGTGAGTATGATGATATAAATGAGATAGAGCAGTACAAGGGCTGCGTTCTGCTTGCGGAACGCAGTGAGCTGCCGGAGCTGGAGGACGGCGCGCATTATATAGTCGATCTGATAGGACTTGATGTGTATACCGAGGAGGGTGAGTATGTCGGGGTCATTGCGGATGTGTTCAACACCGGCGCGAACGATATATATGATGTAAAGCGCGAAGGCAAGCGCAACCTTCTTTTGCCGGTTATCGATGATGTTGTTAAGGATATAGATATGGATACCGGACGAGTAACGGTGAATATAATGGAAGGGCTCGATGATGAGGTTTGATGTGCTTACACTGTTTCCGGATGTGCTTGAAGCGGTGCTTGGAAGCTCAATAATCGGCAGGGCGCGTGATGCGGGGCTTCTGGAGCTGTATTTTACGGATATACGGGATTATACAAAGGATAAGCACCGCAAGGTGGACGATACGCCATACAGCGGCGGGGGCGGTATGCTCATGTCGCCGGAGCCTGTATATGCCGCGTATATGTCGATCGCAGGCGATCTGCCGTATAAGCCGTATACGGTATATATGTCGCCGCAGGGGAAGGTGTTCGATCAAAGCGAGGCGATACGGCTTGCAAAGCATGAGCATGTGATCCTTCTGTGCGGACACTACGAGGGCATAGACCAGCGTGTGCTGGACGAGATAGTTGACGCGGAAATGTCGCTCGGCGATTTTGTGCTGACCGGCGGCGAGATACCGGCGATGGCGGTGATAGACGCGGTCGCGCGGCTGATTCCCGGCGTGCTTGCAAATGACGAATCTTTTCAGAACGAGTCACACTTCCAGGGGCTTTTAGAGCATCCGCAGTACACAAAGCCGCGCGTGTGGCATGATATGGAGGTGCCGGAGGTGCTGCTTTCGGGCAACCATGCGCTTATAGAGAAATGGAAGCATGAGCAGTCGCTGCTCAATACCCTTGAAAAGCGGCCGGATATGCTCAGGGATGCATGGATAACGGAAGAGGATGCGGAGTTTATTGAAAGGCATAGGAGGGCGGAGGATGATAAAGCTTGACGGAAAAGCAAAGAAGATAGCTCCGTTCGTGATAGTTGCGGCGGCACTTATCGCGGGCTTTGTCCTTGACAGACTGCACGAGACGCGGTTCAGAGTAGAGAAGATGGCGCCCGGTGAGGTGAATAATTTTGAGCTTGAAGTCACAGCGCCTCCAGCGCGCCTTGAGCAGGGCAGAATAAACATTAATACCGCAAGCGCGGAGGAGCTTGCCATGATTGACGGCATAGGCGAAGGACTTGCCGGACGAATAGTCGAGTACCGCGAGAAGAACGGCGATTTTGTGAACACGAATGAGCTTATGAATGTGAGCGGCATAGGCGAAAAGACGCTTGAGCAGATAGAAAATGATATATGTGTAGAATAAACGGAGGGTAAGATCAATGAAGAATCGTATCAGAACAATGGCGGCGGTAGCGGCGTTATGCGCTATGAGTTTATCGGCTTTTGCTGCAGATTTCAGTGATGTCAAGGACGATGCGTGGTATGCCGAATGTGTTGATTATGTAACCGATAATGGCTTGTTTGATGCTCAGGATGACGGTAATTTTGCGCCGGAGAGTGAAATGACGCGTGGTATGCTCGTCACGGCGATAGGCAGACTGGAAGGTGTAGAAGATGAAGAAAAAAAGAATGTATTCCTTGATATACCTCAGTCAGCAGTGTGCAGGACGTATGCTAACTGGGCGGCGGAAAATGGCATCGTGGACGGATATGACGGCGCCCATTTCGGACCGTATGACTCTCTTACGCGTGAGCAGATGGCAAAGGTGTTCTATAATTATCTGAAATACAAGAAAGCTAATACAAAGGTGCAGTCCGTGATGGACTATGTTGATGCGGATAAGGTTTCGGATTGGGCGGTAAACGCGGTAAGCTACTGCTCTGAGCAGGGGCTTATCGAGGGTAATGAGAAGCATGAATTCGTGCCGCAGGGCACACTCACGCGCGCTGAGGCGGCGCAGGTCGTTTATAAGCTTGCTAAGAATTTTGTAAAAGAAAAAACAGAGAGTATTACCGGCACAGTTATGGATATAAATGATTACGGCCACGCTACAACGGATATTTTGGTTAAGGAATTCGTAAGTGCGGGATTTACGACGGGCGATTTTATACAGGTACATTGCGGAGATGTGGTATTTATCGCGCCGTATGCAACAGCATATAACGATGTTGATAATGACAGCAACGTAATTTTGTCTGTGGTCGATAACACGCATATATCCGTTGCGATAAATATGGGTAACGCGTCAGATACATACGGAATAAAAGAGGGAGATACGCTGACGTTTACGATGTATGAAAAGGGCGGGTATGATGCCGAGCTGGAGCTGCGCAGCAGCTATATATATACCAATCAGCGCTCAGACTACCCGTCGGATGAGGCGTTCGCGAATTTCCGCGAGATCACGGCGGGCGATATAAAAGAGGGCAGGCTCTACCGCTCGTCAACACCTCTGAAGTCGGATATAGGCAGAGATGAATACGCGGCAAAGCTCATTGAAGCAGCAGGCATAAAAACCGCTATAAACCTTTCCGATGCGGATATGGAATCGGTAAAGAGCGAGGAGAACTACGAGGGCAGCTATTATTCAAAGATCGCAATATATCCGTCACGAATCAATCTTGATGTGACAAGCGACAGCTTCAAAACGAACGCGGCTGCCGCGCTGCGAAATATGATACTTGCCGAGAAGCCAATACTTATACACTGTCAGCAGGGCAAGGAACGCACCGGACTTATGGCGGCGATGATAGAGGCGCTTTGCGGAGCAAGCTACGAGGAGATCATCGATGACTATATGCTCTCGTATGAAAATTACTACAGCATTGAGCATGGCGGCGATCAGTGGCAGCATATTGCCGAAGGTAATATAGTGCCGAGTTTGTTGAAAATAACGGGCGCAAAGACAAGCGCGGAACTTGAGAAGGTAGACCTCAGGGCAACGGTAAGAGCGTATATGATGGATAAGCTCGGAATGATGGAGACCGAGCTTGACGCACTGTATGATGTGCTGTGCAAATAAGCTGAAATGGAGTATAATATATGTTTGTCAAACAAGAGTTTATGGTAGGCTACAGGCACGTGGATATGGATTACCGGCTAACGAATAGGGCTATACTCGGTTACTTTGAGGATGTGGCGGGAAAGCACTCGTCCGGAGTCGGCTATGGTGTCCTTGATATACCCAAAACGCATCTTGCATGGTTTCTGATCTCGGTGAGGATAAAGGTGTATAAAAGACCGATGTACGGCGAGACAGTAACGGCGATCACATGGTCAAAGGGCGCAAACCGTGTGTTTGCGTATAGAGACTATGAGCTGAGAAATGCGGAGGGCGAGCTTGTGGCAGCGGGAGCGTCGGTTTGGGTGCCGATAGACAGGCGGACGGGCGCGATGATGAGACTCACAAGCGAGATTATGGATGCGTTCGGGACTGAGGATAAAAGCGCTTTGGAGACAGGCGGCAAGCTGCGCGAGCCGAAGTCATACAGCGCAACCGGCGAGCAGAAGATAACCGCGTCTATGATAGACTTCAATGAGCATGTGCATAACACATACTATATTGATTTTCTGAACGAGATTCTGCCGGAGAGCCTTCGCGGCGCGGAGATAAACGACCTTGAGATATTCTATAAAAATCAGATACTGATAGGCGAGAACGTAAAGCTGTTTTACGGTGAGGAAAACGGCTCCCACTACGTATCTATAAAGACAGAGGACGAAAAGGAGCTGCACGCGATAATAAAATTTGAGATCGCGTAGGGAAATATATATTATATATTGACGTTATGGACTTATTATGGTATAATAAGTCCATAATTACTTTGGAAAGGGGCGATCTTATGCCGCAGATCATACCAATTCGCGATCTGAAAAATACAAGCGAAATATCTCAAATGTGCCATAGTTCAAAGGAGCCTATTTTTATAACTAAGAATGGTTATGGCGATATGGTTATAATGAGTATGGAGGCTTATGAGCAGGCGATGTATATGAATGATATATATATAAAGCTGCAAACTGCTGAACGATCAGTATCTGATGGAGAGTTGTCTGATGCTTTTGAGTCTTTGAGAGAAATAAGAAAACAATATGAAGTATAAGCTTTTAATAACTAAAGATGCACATAATGATATTGAGGAAATAGTGAATTATATATCAAATGTTTTGCATAATCCAGTTGCAGCAGGGAAGCTTTTGATGGAAATAGAGGAAGTATATAAAATATTATCCGATAATCCCGAGAGCTTTGAATACTGCAGAGATAAGCGCTTGCGAGATGGTGGATACAGAAAAATACCGGTAAAGAACTACATTATTTTCTACAAGATAGAACAAGATGTTGTATACATTATGCGCGTGATATATGGCAGAAGAAACTATACAAATATAATATAAAAACAGCGGAGGACAGTATGAAAAGCTACATCAAGGGAGTAATAACGGGATTTGCGGGCGCAATTGCGCTGACGTTCACATTTGCAATGGCGGATAATATTGAGGTCGCGCTAAATGGGGTGCGGCTCAATATCAACGGAGTGGATACAGTTCAGTGGGGCGAGGACATAACCGCATCCGATGGGACAGACGCTCCGTCAAGTCTGCTATATAACGGCACAACGTATCTGCCTATGCGAAAGCTCGGAGAGCTGCTTGGTAAAAAGATATACTGGAACGGCGACAGCGCAACGGTATCTGTAACGGGCGGACAGTCGGATATAAAGAAGCTTGCCGAAAAGACGGATGCGGAAGGTAATGTCTGGACATATTACACCTTCAAAGCTGACGATAAAAGCTATATCGGAGTCAAGGACAATGCCCGCGGCTTTGAACGCGTATACGGTATGGACGGAGATGCCGTAAAGGTTACTGATAATGCAATATACTATGTACACGATCAGTATTATTGTCTGTATCGTATTTATGAATCAAAAGTAAAAAAACTTCCGTTTTATACAGACAGCAACAGTCAGGACGGAGAGGATATAAAAACAATAAGGAATGCTCAAAATGAGTGGGTTTTTGACGGTGACTGGATGTTTTATATAGGCGGCGAGATAGGCGGAAACGGCGGTAATTACAGCGGCAGCATAAATGCTTATAATATTATCACCGGAGAGACGGCTGTACATGAAATGGGCTACAGAAGTGCGGCAATTGATTTAGAGATAGCAGACAGCAAAGATGATGTTGTCACATTAAGCTATAAGAAGGCATCATATTCGATAACCGGTGACGATGAATACAGCGAGGCAGGAATAACTTTTGACAGATCGACAAAGGAGTTTAAATAATGGGCATAAAAAGCTGCTTCAAGGGAATAACAGTATTTGCTGCGGCGATGGCGGTAGTGATGGGTACAGCCGCATTTGCGGCAACGGCGGAGCCGTCGAACGCGGAGGTGCGGGTGAGCAGTGAAATGGAGACATAAATATGAGCATAAGGATAGCTGACGGAAAGAACTATATCCCGCAGGTGCGGGAGCTTATAATCAAATATACAGAGCAGCTTGGGCGTGATCTGTCCTTTCAGCATCTCGATGACGAGCTTTCCGGTGTGGAGAAGAAATACACGCCGCCGAACGGCGAGCTGATCGCCGCGGTAGATAATGACAGAGTGATAGGCATGGTGGCATACCGCAGGCTTACGGACGAACGCTGCGAAATGAAGCGGCTGTATGTTGATCCGGCGGCGCGCGGCTTGCATCTTGGCGACAAGCTCGTAAAGGAAATAATCAGCTATGCAGCGGCTGCCGGATACAGTGAAATGGTGCTTGATACCATTGAGCCGCTCAGAGCCGCGGTAGGACTATATAAAAAGAACGGCTTTTCAGAGTGCGAGCCGTACTATGATAATCCGATGGATGATGTGATATATATGAGAAAAAAACTGCAGCGAGATGGAGAACTGAAAAATGAAAGCTAAAGTCTTATGTGCCGCAATGCTGCTATTTATCGTCGGAGCTGTTACCGCTCACGCGGATATTGACGCGCCGGAGCTTGAGTTTGAGCCTGTCGGCGGCGGTAGGTTTATATACTGTAACAATCCTGAGGCGATAGATTCGCATACGATAATGAACGGAGAGAAACCGCGGTATGTTATGAATAATGATGACCTCGGACCGGGCAAATATTATATCTATCTTTCGCATTATAACTTTATAGGCAATAGGATGGGTGTGGGAGAAGCGGTATCGCGTGATATGGAGCTTGATGTTGAGCTTACGCCTGTCAAGGGGGAGTGTGAATATACGCTCAGCAATATCGGCTTTGAAACAGCCAATCTCTATGCATACCTTGATGGCAGCGGTAAGGTCATAAAGCGCGAGCCGTCATGGGGTATGCTCAACTGCTGCGCTTCGGCTATGGGTAAGAGCATAATAGACCTTGACGGAGACAGATATTATCCCCATGACGGAGAAAACGAAGTATTTGAGGTAAAAGATAGAGGCACAAGATGGCTCAGCGAATTTATACCAAATTACAGCGTTGTACATTACAGAAGGCCTGTTCATATTCAGGCAGTGCTTGAGATCAAGTCGGGGCTTATGAATGTGAACGTATGTGCGTTTGAAGCTGCGGAGATGCTTGGCGACCGTTCATCTATGCCGAAGGAAGCGGAAAACGGTATAGTGCGGTATGACAGGACTATAAAGGGCATTGCCGATACTCTGCCGCAGGTAAGAGCGGAGCTGGAATACACAATAGATGATGATACAGAGGACGGCACATATCTGCCGGTAACAATGCACAATCAATATGCGCCGGACGGTGTTGTGAACTACACATGGATAACGCATATCGCGCCGCTTGACGATCCGTGGGCAAAGGCGCAGGCGGACGAGAGCGGTATGCTTGCATTTAAGTATAAGGACGATAACAAGCTCAGCTATTACGGAAAAAATGTATCGAAAGCAGAGCGGACGAATATATGGTATTTTGATACGCGCCACACTGACACGCACAAGTATGAAAATCAGCCGGGAACAAAGGGCGCGGACTTGTATTCACCGAACTACGAGATAACAGCCGAAAATGATGTAAACGGCTATGCCACAAATCTCGGAAATTACGGCGTTACATATACATACAATATCAAAATAAAAAATACCGGAAGCAAAACGAGATATTTCACATACCAGCCTACAACAGCGTCAAATATCCTTGTATATACGGATGCTAACGGAAAGAAAGCGGACTGCGCGTTTGTAAAGAACTCATACAACAGGACAGAGCCGGATATAATGTCCGTTGTAGAGCTTCCGGCAGGCAAAACAACGGAGCTGTCACTGAACGTAGTCCTTCCGGTAAACTTTAACGGCGGTATAAGAAACGCATTCATTATTTGTGACGAAGCGGACGCGCTTGACTTTGAAAGAGTGTACGCAAAGCATAAGGAGTATAAAGAGGTTCCCGCTATAAACGGTAAATATCTTTCTGCATATAAGGACAAGCTGCCGGAGGCGACATATAACGCGTTCTACGGCACATTTGATGATTATGAGGTGATTGATTGCGGCACGTTTTACGCGGTGCGCTGGTGTATATGGGATACGATGGGCAACGGTGATGCATGGTGGCTTGTAAATCATGTGTATATCCTTGATGATGACTTTAACATAACAGGTCACTACACGCATAAATCTTTGCCTATCGGTATGAGCTGGAGCAATGGAAGACTGTATGTAAAAACCGCGCGTGACGGTATATATTCTACCAAGGACGGAACGGACTACAGAGCGGAGACTATAACAGAGCTGCCGCAGAATGAGTGGGTATATCATCCGAAAAGGATCACCTTCGGGGATTATCTCGACAGCAAAACCGCACCGCATAAGATAAACATAAGCGGTTATGTAACAGAGCTTACGGACAATGAATACAAAATACTCTACGAGGCAATAAAGGATATACCGCTAAAGAGCTATATGAGGTATTCGGGCGGAACTACGGGTATGCCGTATATATCCATTGACGATCAGTCCACAGGCAGAGGATTGATCGGAGGCATATATTATGGCGGTGACTATTACGCTATTACATCGTCTGAGGACTATTCAAGGGTCGATAAGCTGCTGAACTATTTTCTGTACATGGGTGAAAACGCGGACAAAAATGAGCTTAATATCTCAGACTGGGCGTATGCTGATATAAAGACCGCAATGGAATACGGAATTGTAGAAACGAGGCTTTTGACATACGGCGGACCGCGTGATATTACGCGCGGCATAACAAGGATGGAATTCTGCTATATGGCAAAAAATGTTCTGGATCAGTTCGGATCGTGCTTTATCAGTGAAGCAGAAAACGGGTTCAAGGACATCAGAGACCAATCAGACACGTTGCTTGCCTCGCAGCTGTCTGAGCTTGGTATAATAACCGGATATGAGGACGGCACGTTCAGACCGGATGACCTCATAACAAGACAGGAGGCGGCTGTCATTCTGTCAAGGATGCTAAAAGTGTTTGGGATGGCTTCAAAGACAGAGCTTGGCTTTGACGATATGGAGGAGGTTCAGGCCTGGGCGCGTGACGGACTTTCCGTCACCGCGGCATACGGCATAATGAACGGAGTGGGTGACAACAGATTTGATCCGGTTGGAACATATACAGTTGAGCAGTCGATCGTAACGATGCTTCGTGAGTTCAACGCTATGATCAATAACGGATGTTCAGTTATTCAGCCTTGATATTTGCGATAAGCTCCTTATAGTTAAGCTGATCCTTTATAAATCGGTTAATGCACAGAAGGTTTGAGCAGGTGTAGCCGAACGCCCCATAACGGCATTCGCTCTCCGGCTCCTTGCATGTGTCGCATAGACACATCTGACCCTTTGATACGGGAATAGCAATATAATCGTTTTCGTTAAGCAGCTTTATAGCGGCTTCTATCTGAGCTTTATCCACACCCATGACGATACCTCCAAATAGAAAAATAAGCTCCGCTTACGCGGAGCTTTTTGGCGATCCGGATGAGGCTCGAACTCACGACCTCCAGCGTGACAGGCTGGCGTTCTAACCAACTGAACTACCGGACCAACAACATAGAGTAGTATACCATGAAATTGCGCCTTTGTCAAGACTTTTTTGAACGGTTTTTGATGTGGTCTTAAATTTCAGTTTAACTCCCTCAGTCTCACTCCGTTCGACAGCTCCCTCATAGAGGGAGCCAAGAATTGCGGTGTAGCTCTGCTGTCCCTGCCTTGGGGCAGGGTGCCGAGCTTGCGAGGCGGGTTGGGGGCTACGGCAGAGATAGATTTTATCTAAAGCCGCTAATTTATCTCATTTTTTAGTGCCGTGAACCCCAATCCGACCTTTTCAAGCGAAGCTTGAAAAGCCCACCTT
>JAFRDB010000058.1 GCA_017404065.1 Clostridia bacterium | reverse complement strand
TCTATGTCCGCTGTACCAAAAAGCTTATGCGCATTCGCGAGACACACTTTCCCAAACCTCCCATTAGCGTTGCTATGGCTTTGACTGAACGCACATCAAACCGGCGCTGCCGGATTTGAACGGAAAATTTTGGTTTGTCGGTGTAAATGGGCTGCTCTGCTGTCCCTGCCCCGGGGCAGGGTGGCGCGGCGACGATAGGAGCCGTGACGGGTTGGGGGCTACGGTAGCCACAGATTATGTTTAAAACCACTATTTTATCTCGTTCGATAGTGCCGTAAACCCCAATCCGACCTTTGTGAACGAGTTCGCAAAGCCCGCATAGGATGCTAGGTCGAGCAGGCGGCTTTGCCGCCGACCAGACAAACGCCGTAGTATGGGACGGCAGTCCCCCGATAAACTAAAATTTAAGCGTTTATTAACAGTATGTTTGCTTATTCAAAAACCGTTATTTTTTTGTCATATTTATATTGACATATATAAAACCGTGTGTTATAATATAAATTAATTGGATGTGTGGTATTTTTAATGATTTGCTGTCCAATAACACAACAATTTAATAGCTTTATCATACAAAGTGTTGGTTATGCTGTAAAGAGTATATACTCAGGCATAATCAGTGAAAAGGGAATGGGGTGTGAATCCCCTGCGTCAATCCGTCGGTGTATGCGCAAAATGTTTTTTGTTCCTTGGCGAAAGCCTGTCATTGGGAACCCGAGAAGGCAGAACAGGAAATGTGAGGTTTTATACCTTATGATGCGCGAGTCACAAGACCTGCTTTGGTGTTATCCCATGCTTTTTGAGCTTAGGATGATATTTTTGTACACATAAAGAAGCTTTATATCAGTAGGCATCATTGGTGTACAAAATGTGATACATCGCAGGAAACACGGCTGTGATAGTTTGTCATAGAAAATTATCGCGGTCTTTTTATTGTTTTATTGCGTGAACAACCAACAGATTGGCAAACTCTGAGCATGGTTATATTGTTTTGCGCTTATCTGCAAAACTGTATAATAATTATTATTTTTTTGGAGGTACTTATTATGAGGAAAATGGTAAGAGCGGCGAAGACTATTTCTTTGTTATTCCTTGCGTTATGTCTGACGATAGGAATGGTTGGCTGCGGCGTAAAAAAAGCGGAAAAAACGGCAGTGAATGATGCGCAAAAGCCTGTTCTTTTGGTGGTATCTTTCGGAACGAGCTATAATGACAGCCGAGAGGTTACAATCGGCGCAATAGAGAAGGCATTGCAGGATGCAAATCCCGATTATGAAGTTCGCAGAGCATTCACAAGCCAGATTATCATTGACAAATTGAAAGAACGCGATAATTTGGAAATCGACAATGTACAAGAGGCAATGGACCGTTTGGTTGCCGATGGTGTAAAGAATGTTGTTATTCAGCCCACGCACGTTATGTCCGGCTTTGAATATGATGATGTTGTAAAAGAAATAAATAAGTATGCGGACAAATTTGACTCTATGAAAATCGGCAGCACCCTGTTGGCAACAGATAAAGATTATGATACCTTGATCTCTGTTTTAACAGAAGAAACAGCTGAATATAATAAGGAAGGTACTGCAATTATCTATATGGGACACGGCACAGAACACGAATCAAACGCTACATACGCAAAATTGCAGGAAAAAATCACAGCGGCAGGATATAATAACTACTTTATCGGTACTGTAGAAGCAACCCCCTCTTTGGAGGATGTTATAGCTTCAGCAAAAGAATACGGCGCGAAAAAGGTTGTTTTGCTGCCTTTGATGATAGTTGCCGGCGATCATGCTAATAATGATATGGCAGGTGACGAAGACGATTCATGGAAAACCGCATTTGAAAAAGAAGGATTTGAAGTTGAATGCGTATTAAAGGGTCTTGGACAGTACAAGGGCGTTCAGGATATGATCGTTGACCACGCCGCAGCAACAATAGCAGAATAATTTATAGAACAACTATGGGGGCTTCTGTGCATAAGTATATGCACAGAAGCCGTTTGTGTATAAAAAAGGAGATCGTGTTTTGAAGAAATTACTTGCTTTATTATTTACGTTTTTTATGATAGTCAGCGTATCGGCCTGCTCTTCCGGCGGCGAAAAGGAATCCGCACCTAAACAGGAGGAAAGCACAGCTTCTGCCGAAACGGAAGAAATAAAGCCGTTATACGCAAAAGATATTAAGGATGGTACATACAATATTACGATAGATTGCAACACCTCTATGTTCAGAGTGGTCAACTGCGAATTAACTGTGGAAAACGAAAAAATGCAGGCGGTTATGACTATGAGTGGTCAGGGCTTTGCAAAGGTTTTTATGGGAACCGGTGAAGAGGCAGAGGCGGCTTCGGAGGACAAGCTTATCCCAGCCGTCCTGAACGAAAACGGAGAAAAAACATTTACAGTACCTGTAGAGGCGCTTGATATGGAAATAGAGTGTGCGGCACTAAGTGCGAGAAATAACACATGGTATGACCATCTGCTGATTTTCGAATCTGACAGTATTCCGCGTGATGCGCTTAAATAGGAGATTAGTTTGGGAAAGGAGTTCATGGTCATAAATAAGAAAAAAATAGTATCGCTTACGCTTGCGATCGTTTTGTGCTTTTGCTTTGCCGGCTGCGCGGTGAAAAATGCTGAAATCACAGACGGAAAGTATTCGGTAGATGTAACGCTCAAAGGCGGTTCGGGCAAAGCCAAAATTGAAGATGCTACCGTGGAAATAAAAGACGGTAATGCCGTTGCCACCATTGTTTGGAGCAGCCCTTACTACGAGTATATGCTCATAGAGGAGACAAAATATGAGCCTATACAGGAATCCGGAAACTCAACCTTTGAAATACCGGTTACTTTTGATGAAGAAATAGAAATACAAGCGTTGACGGTTGCTATGAGTCAACCGCATCTGATCGATTATACTTTGTATTTTGACAGTAAAACTCTAAAAGGAGAATAAATATGAAACGCATAATCGCTGTTTTGTTATCTGTTTTCTGTATTATTCCGACATTGTGCGGCTGCACTCAAAAAACAGCCGACGATGGTTTGGGGAACGGATGGGAGCCTGTTTACAATACGGAACTTAAATATGCCAAAAACTTTGGCGTGTCGTACTATGAAGACGGCTATAAGCTTATTACGATTTCAGACGGAAGCCGATTTTTGGTTGTTCCTGAAGGTTTGGATAAGCCTGAAGGGATCTCCCGTGATATTATACCTATCTATCAGCCTGTCCGAAACATTTATCTGGCGGCTACAGCCGCCATGTGTCTTTTTGACGCCATGGACAGACTTGACGCTATCAAGCTTTCAGGCACAAAGGAGGACGGATGGTATATAGACAATGCGAAAAAAGCGATGCAAAACGGTGATATTGTTTACGCGGGGAAATACAGCGAGCCTGATTATGAGTTGATACTGTCAAGCTCATGCCCTCTTGCGATAGAATCGACAATGATCGGTCACGCTTCGGAGGTCAAAGAAAAACTTGAAAAATTGGGTGTCACTGTTTTGGTAGACCGGTCCAGCCTGGAAAGTCATCCTCTTGCAAGGAGCGAATGGATAAAGCTTTATGCGGCGCTTTTAAACGAAGAAGAGAAGGCCGACGAGCTGTTTAATGAGCAGGTCGCGCATCTTGACGCTGTTGGTGAAAATAACAGCACAGATAAAACAGTTGTCTTTTTCCATATAAGCTCATCCGGTTTTGTTGTTACAAGAAAGTCAGGTGATTATGTAAGTAAAATGATAGAGCTTGCAGGGGGCAAGTATGTGTTTGATGATCTTGGTGATCGCGAAAAGAATACATCTACTGTTACTGTCGAGATGGAAACGTTTTATGAAACCGCAAAGGACGCTGATTTTATCATTTATAACAGTACGATCGGCGGCGAGATCAGTTCGATGGAAGAATTTTTATCGCTGAACGACCTGCTTAAAAATTTTAAAGCTGTAAAGAACGGTAATGTTTGGTGTACAAGCGAAAACATGTTTCAGGAAACCATGAAGCTTGGCAAAATGATAAGCGATTTTAATGCAGTATTTACAAATGATGCAGAAAAAATGGCCGGAATAGAATATCTGAATAAATTGGAATAAGGAAATTGTTTTATGATGCTACAAAACAAAACCATAAAACCGAATATGAAAAGCTCTGTCCGCTTTACGGCAGTAATGATAATTCTTACGGGGTTATTAGTTTTCGGACTGATACTGAATATAAATATAGGCTCTGTCAGGATAAGCGCAAAGGATGTTTTTTCAATGACAGGAAAATATGTGTTGTATGGCATAAAAAACATATTTTCGGGCGGGAAATTTCAAGCAGAGCTGTCAGCAATATCTAACGCCTCTACGGAAAACCAGATCATTTTCAGTATCCGTATGCCCAGAATGATACTTGCTGCCGTTTTGGGCGGAGCGTTGTCTGTATCGGGATTTTTGTTGCAGACATTTTTCAGGAATCCTATAGCCGGACCATTTGTCCTCGGAATTTCATCGGGCGCCAAAATGCTTGTGGGCATTACTTTGATTTTTTTATCGGGCTATATAGGATACATAAGCCCTTGGATGCTGGTTATTGCCGCGTTCGCGGGTTCTCTGATCATAACGATCGTTGTTGTGATTTTTTCCGGTCGTGTCAAAAATATGTCAATGCTTTTGGTAATAGGCATAATGGTAGGTTATATTTGCAGCGCCGTTACGGATTTTTGTATTACGTTTGCAAATGACCATGACATTTTAAATCTGACGGGTTGGTCAATGGGAACATTTTCCGGTGCAGATTGGCAAAGCGTTGGTTTAAGCGCTGTGGTTTGTATTCCCGTGTTTTTTATTTGCTGGCTTATGTCAAAGCCTATGGAGGCATATTCTCTCGGAGAAGGCTATGCCAAAAGTATGGGTATACGCATCAAGCCGTTTTGTATTATTCTGATAATACTCTCCAGTATATTATCTGCCTGTGTTACCGCGATTGCAGGCGCAGTGTCTTTTGTCGGAATTGCCGTTCCGCATATAACCCGCACCATGCTTAAAAGCTCAAAGCCTGTCTATGTAATTCCGGCAAGTTTTATAATGGGTGCGGTGTTTTGCGTTTTTTGCGACCTTTTGGCAAGAACGGTTTTTGCTCCTACAGAAATGGCTATCAGTACAGTAACCTCAATATTTGGTGCTCCGATCGTCATTTATATTATGGTCAAACGCAGACGGCAGGAGGGCTGACAATGGATTTTTATTTTAAAACAAGTGATTTGTCGGTTGGATATAATAAAAGTATTCTTATCCGCGATATAAATATAAAACTGGAAAAAGGTAAAATTCTTACTCTTATAGGGCCTAACGGTTCAGGGAAATCCACAATATTAAAATCTATAGCAAGGCAGATACCCGCTGTTTGCGGAAGTGTTTATATAGATAAAATGGATATTTTAAGCTGCAGTTTGAAAACCATGGCAAAGACCGTGTCGGTAATGCTTACAGACAGGATCCACACTGATATAATGACCTGCAAGGATGTGGTTTCCATGGGGCGATACCCTTATACCAATATTGTTGGCTCTCTGAGTGATAAAGATAAAGAGGTGATTTTCTCATCCCTTGAGCTTGTGGGTATGCAAGAAAAAGCATTTCAGGATTTTAACACGCTGTCTGATGGACAAAAACAACGGATCTTGTTGGCGCGCGCTATATGTCAGCAGCCTGAAGTGTTTATTTTAGATGAACCTACCGCATTTTTAGATATAAAACACAAAATAGAGCTTTTGGATATTCTTTCCTTTTTGACAAGAGAAAAGAAGGTTACCGTTATTATGTCGCTTCACGAAATCGATCTTGCGAGCAAGATCTCCGATTATATGATGTGCGTAAAGGGTGATACAATAGAGGGCTTCGGTACGCCTGATGAGATTTTAAAGGAGAATACGATCGAAAAACTTTATGATATAGAAAAAGGTACATATAATATGGACTTCGGCAGCGTAGAGCTTTCAAAGCCGGAAGGCACGCCGGAAGTATTTATTGTTTGCGGCGGCGGATACGGGATCCCGTATTTCCGGGCGCTGCAAAAAAAACAAGTACCTTTTGCGGCGGGAATAATATTTCAAAACGATATTGATTATCAGGTCGCATCAAAGCTTTCCGATCATGTTGTTTCGGCTCCCCCGTTTGAACCTGTAACGGAGGAACTGTTTAATGCCGCAGCCGATTTGATCCTGAAATGTGATATGGTAATTGATGCCGGCGGAAACGAGGGTACATTTAATCATTACAACAGAAAACTTTTAGAGCTTGCAGAGAAAAACAATATACAAATTAAAAATTAGAAAAGGAGCTACGGCTATGAATAAAAAGGTCCCCCGTATAGTTATAGCGGGTACAGGCAGCGGTTGCGGAAAAACGACCGTATCGTGTGCTGTTTTGCAGGCTTTGGTCAACCGGCGCCTCAATGTAGGCGCATTCAAGTGCGGACCTGATTATATTGACCCGATGTTTCACAGCCGTATTATAGGTACAGAGTGTTCAAATCTTGATCCCTTTTTCTTTGACGATATCACCCTGAAAAATCTGCTTATCAAAAATTCGCGCGGATGTGATGTAAGCGTTATTGAGGGTGTTATGGGCTTTTATGACGGTATGAGTATGCATTCTGAAAAAGCAAGCACATACGAAGTATCAAAAATCACAAAAAGCCCAGTTTTGCTGGTAGTTGACGCAAAGGGAGCGGCATTTTCTGCTTTGGCGGTCATACATGGGTTTATGAGCTTTTTGCCGGACAATAGTATCTGCGGAGTTATTCTGAACAGATGTACATCGGGGACATACAAAATGCTGGCGGCTGAAATTGAAAAACAGTTTGGAAATAAAATTATGCCTATCGGTTTTTTACCAAAGCTTCCCGACTGCACAATCGAAAGCCGACATTTGGGACTTGTAACAGCAGACGAGATCAAAGATTTAAAGAGAAAACTTGAAATTTTAGCAAAGCAGGCGGAAGAAACGATCGAAATTGACAAAATATTAAAAATCGCCGAAAATGCCGAAGCTGTTGAAGCGGAAGAAACAGAGCTTCCCAAATATCAGGAAAAAGTAAGGATAGCTGTTGCAAAGGACAACGCCTTTTGCTTTTATTATAAAGACAGCTTAAACCTTTTAAAGGAGTTGGGAGCGGAAATCGTCGAATTCAGCCCTGTTTCAGACGCAGAGCTGCCCGAAAATATTCACGGAATTTATTTTGGCGGAGGATATCCGGAGCTTTATAAAGAAAAGCTGAGCGCAAATAAAAAAATGCTTGCCTCAGTAAAAAAAGCACTTCAAAACAATTTGCCGTGTGTTGCGGAATGCGGTGGATTTATGTACCTTAAAGAATATATAGGCGAATATCCTATGGTTGGTTATTTAAAAGGAAAATGCTTTGATAATAAAAAGCTGACGCGATTCGGATATATCACGCTTACAGCAAAAACAGACAATATGCTTTGCAGGCGCGGAGAAAAAATCAGGGCACATGAATTTCATTATTGGGATACCGAATCACCGGGAGAAGCTTTTTCGGCAGAAAAAACAAGCGGGAAACGTTGGGACTGCATTTTTGCCTCGGAAACGCTGTATGCCGGATATCCGCATTTGCATTTTCTTGCAAATCGTGATTTTGCCATTAATTTTTATGAGGCGTGCCTGAAGGAGAAAAGACGATATGATTGAAAATATTAAACCGATGGATATAGAAAAACGCAGTTTTGAGATCATTACCGAAGCCTTGGGAGACAGGAGGTTTACTCCTGAAGAAGAACCCGTTATAAAAAGAGCGATACACACAACTGCGGATTTTGACTATGCCGATAATCTCGTTTTTTCAGAAGATGCTGCAAAAAAGGGGATCGCTGCACTTAAAGACGGATGTGATATTGTTACCGACACACAAATGGCAAAGGCGGGAATCAATAAAAAGATTTTGGAAAAGCTCGGCGGCACAGTATATTGCTTTATGTCGGACGAAGATGTCGCAAAAGAGGCAAAGGAGCGCGGCGTAACACGCGCGATCGTTTCCATGGAGCGCGCGGCAAAACTGAAAAAGCCGTGCATATTCGCTATCGGAAATGCTCCGACGGCGCTTATAACCCTAAAAGAGCTTTTAGACGCGAAAAAGATCGAGCCTGCTTTGATCATTGGTGTTCCTGTCGGATTTGTAAATGTTGTGGAAAGCAAAGAGCTTATAATTTCTTCTTCTGTTCCGTACATAGTTGCAAGAGGAAGAAAAGGCGGAAGCAATGTTGCGGCGGCAATTTGCAACGCTTTGCTTTATCAGATCATGCGGTGATGCTATGCAAGAATATATAGTTAAGGACGGAAAAAAATTAAGACTCGGATATACAACCGGCTCTTGCGCTGCTGCAGCGGCAAAAGCGGCGGCATGGATGCTTTTTTCGAGCAAGAAAAAAGAAAAAATAAAACTTATGACGCCAAAAGGAATAGAACTCGAACTAAAGGTGTCAAATATTGAGATCAAAAGCAATACAGCCTCCTGTTCTATTCAAAAAGACAGTGGTGATGATCCCGATGTTACGGGGGGCATTCATATTTTTGCGGAGGTTTCGTTTGCCGAAAAAAACGGAATTGAAATTTCAGGAGGCAAGGGAATCGGAACTGTAACAAAGCGAGGACTTGACCAGGAGGTAGGCAATGCCGCCATTAATTCGGTTCCAAGGCGGATGATTTGCGATAATATAGAAGAAATATGCCGTATCTATGACTATCACGGCGGATTAAAGGTTACCGTTTCAGCGCCCTCAGGCGAAGAAATAGCAAAAAAGACCTTTAATCCAAGACTCGGGATAACGGGGGGCATTTCAATACTCGGCACAAGCGGTATAGTTGAGCCTATGAGCGAGCAGGCGCTGGTAGATACGATCAGAGTGGATCTCAAACAAAAAAAAGAAAACGGAGCAGACTATGTTTTGCTGACGCCGGGCAATTACGGAATTGAATACATAAAACAAAATGTATGTATAAAACCGGATACGGTGGTTATCACATCAAACTTTATCGGCGATACACTTGATATTTGTAAGGAATTGGGCTTTTGCGGAGCGCTTTTGGTAGGGCATATCGGAAAGCTTGTTAAAATAGCCGGCGGAATGCTTAATACGCATTCCAGATACGGAGACTGCAGAATGGAAATAATGGCTGCTCACGCTGGCGCGGCAGGGCTCGGAGCAGAGAATATCAAAGAAATGATGGAGTGTGTTACTTGTGATGATGCGATCCGCATTTTAAAGGAGCACGGACGCTTAAAAGAAACGCTTGAAAGTATTACAGACAGAATTTCATTTATTATGGATGATCGAGTGGCAGGTGAGCTTAAAACAGGCGCAATTCTTTTTTCAAAGGAATACGGATTCTTGTGTGAAACAAAAAATGCTCAAATGCTTTTAAAATATATAACGGAGGAATAGCTTAAATGGTACATTTTGTAGGTGCCGGAAGCGGTGCGATCGATTTAATAACGGTGAGAGGAGCAAGGCTTTTGGGGAAAGCCGATGTGGTGATATATGCAGGCTCGCTTGTTAATCCCGAACTTCTTTCTTATACAAAAGAAGGCTGTGAAGTTTATAACAGTGCCAAGATGACATTGGAAGAGGTAATTGAAGTTATAAAAGAGGCAGAAAGCAAACATAAAACAACTGTGCGTTTGCACACGGGTGATCCAAGCATCTACGGAGCGGTCAGAGAGCAGTTCGATGCTTTGGACTGTCTTGGTATAAAATATGATGTTTGCCCCGGTGTCAGCTCTTTTTGCGGTGCGGCATCATCTTTAAAAGCCGAATATACTCTGCCCGATGTGAGTCAGACCGTTATCATTACGCGCGCAGAGGGGCGCACCCCCGTTCCAAAAAAAGAATCGATAAAATCACTCAGCGCACACCGTGCAACTATGGTTTTGTTTTTAAGCGCTTCCCTGACGGAAAAGCTGCAGAAGGATCTGATTTCGGGCGGTTATCCGGAAGAAACGCCTGTGGCGGTCGTCTATAAAGCAACATGGTCAGATGAGAAAATATATCGTACAACTGTCGGAAGGTTACACGAAACCGTTACTCAAAACGGACTTAAAAAAACAGCGCTTGTTATTGTGGGAGATTGTATGGGTGAAAAATATACTCGCTCTTTACTGTATGATCCTGCATTTACAACAGAATTTCGCGAGGGTTTGATATGAATATTTCTCTTTTTACATACACAAAAAACGGATGCAAAACAGCAATAAAAGCGCTGAATTGTTTTGAAGAAGCCGAAACAAAGGTGTATGCCCCCGAAAGGTTTTTAAAAGACGGTTTTTTATCTCTTGAGCAGGCACATAATTTCGAAGATATATTTATGTGGTCTGATTTGGTGATATTTGTTGCGTCGTGCGGAATAGCTGTGCGCAAAATTGCTCCGTTTATTAAAGATAAGTGTACAGACCCCGCCGTGGTTTGTGTTGATGAATCGGGAAAATATGTAATACCTCTTTTGTCCGGGCATATCGGAGGCGCGAACAGATTTGCAAAAGCAATTGCAGAGGCGCTGAACGCCGTTTGTGTCATTACAACGGCAACTGACATAGAAGGGAAATTTTCGGTGGATTCATGGGCCGAAAAACAAGGCTTTGTTATTGACGATATGTCGATCGCAAAGGATGTGTCGGCACATATTTTGGAAAATGATGTACCTCTTTTAAGTGAATTCAATATCCTATCGAGGCTTCCAAACGGTGTTATACGCGGGGAAAATGGAAAAATCGGAATATATGTAGGCACGCATATCAAAGCGCCGTATGATAGGACTTTAAGGATAATTACGCCCGTTCTGCATTTGGGAATAGGGTGCAGGAAGGGAACGCCGAAAGAAGCCATACGGGAACTGGTGGAAACCGTGCTTTTGGAAAACAATATTGACAAACGGTCTGTAAAATGCGTAGCTTCCATTGATATAAAATCCCATGAACCGGGGCTTTTGGAATACTGTAAAGAAAACGATCTGGACATTATCTTTTATTCTGCCGAAAAGCTGAAAAGCATTAAGGGAGAATTCACCGCATCTTCATTTGTTAAGGATATTACAGGTGTTGATAATGTGTGCGAAAGAGCCGCAATTATGGGCGCGGAAAAATTGACAGTAAGAAAACGAGCCGCAAACGGAGTAACCGTTGCAATTGCCGAGGAAGGGTGTGAGCTTAGGTTTGAGTAGTATATATGTAGTGGGAATAGGCCCCGGAAATTATGAAAATATGACAATCAAAGCAGATTCTGTGCTGAAAGAGTGCGATGTTATCATAGGCTACAGCGTTTATGTCGATTTGGTCAAAGAGCGGTATGCCGATAAAGAATTTTTGACAACGCCCATGACGCAGGAATCGCGCAGATGTCAAATGGCAATAGACATTGCAAGATCAGGCAAAAACGTGGCGGTAGTATGCTCCGGCGACAGCGGAATTTACGGTATGGCAGCACTTGTTTATGAACTCAGGGGCGAGGACAATATTCCTGAGATACAAGTAATACCGGGGATCACCGCAGCCTCAAGCGGGGGTGCAGTTCTCGGTGCGCCTTTGACCCATGATTTTGCGGTGATCAGCCTGAGCGACCGCTTGACGCCTTGGGAAAAAATCAAAAAAAGGCTTGAGGCGGCAGCCCTGGCGGATCTTTGCATCGTTATGTATAATCCTGCGAGCAAGGGCAGACCCGATCACCTGAAAAAGGCGTGCGAGATCCTCCTTCGTCATTTACCCGAGGACCGTATATGCGGCATTGCGGAAAATATCGGAAGAGTCGGAGAAACAAAACGGATCATGTCTTTGAAAGAATTAAAAGACGCGGATTGTAATATGTTCTGCACAGTATTTATAGGGAACGAAAAAACAATAAATATAGGCGTAAATATGATAACGCCGAGAGGGTATAAAAATGTATAATATTTGTATATTTTCAGGCACGACCGAGGGAAGGAAGCTTGCCGAATTTTTAAGTGAGCAGCAAATAAACACTACGGCTTGTGTTGCTACGGAATACGGTGAAGCATTGATAAAGCCTTCAGGAAAGCTTACTGTTTTGACGGAAAGACTTTCCGAAGACGAGATGGAAAAGCTTTTTCTGAAATCAAAATATGATTTGGTTATTGACGCAACTCACCCGTATGCCACCGAGGTTACAAAAAATATAGTATCCGCCTGCAAAAAAACAAATACAGAGCATATCAGACTTATAAGAAGCACTTCCTCTGTTTCATCAGAGACGGTATTTGTTTCGGATGCAGATGAGGCGGCAGAGTATCTTAACACAACAGAGGGCAATATCCTCCTTACCACAGGCAGCAAGGATATTATAAAATACACAAGGATACACGGTTTTGATGAGCGTTTATACGCAAGGGTCCTGCCGAACAAAGAGTCTTTGGAGGCGTGCATTGATGCAGGAATAAATCCGTCGCATATTATTTGTATGCAGGGGCCTTTTTCAGAAGAAATGAATATTGCTATGCTTAAAGGTGCTTCTGCTAAATACCTTGTTACAAAGGACGGAGGAAGCGTAGGAGGATTTGACGCTAAAATTTGCGCGGCAAAAGATACAGGAGTTCAAACCGTTGTAATAGGGCGTCCCGAAAAAGAAGAAGGACTTTCGTTTTCCGATGTGATCGATCTACTTTGCAAAAAATACGGATTACAATATAAGCCCTGCGTTTATGTAATAGGAATAGGACCGGGCAGCGATGACTGTATGACCGTTAAAGCAAAAAACATGATAGCCACGGCGGATTGCCTGATAGGCGCAAAAAGAATGGTTGAAAATATCGCCCTGCCCGGACAGACTGTTTTTGAAGCAATAGATCCTCAAAAAATTGCCGATTTTATTCTGTCAAGGCGCGAGTACCGCACATTTGCGGTTTTGCTGTCAGGAGATGCAGGCTTTTACAGCGGTGCTAAAAAACTGTTGCCGCTTATTTCCGGCTGCGAAACTCATATTCTGCCCGGAATAAGCTCACTCGTTTATTTGTGCTCCAGGATCCATAGATCTTATGAGGATGTGAAGCCGGTAAGCCTTCACGGGCGTGACCCGGATATCGTTTCGTATGTAAAAAAAGAAAGCAAGGTATTTGCGCTTGCCGGCGGTGAAAACGATGTGTCAAATATCCTTTGCCGCCTTGTCGCTGCAGGGCTTGCAAATGTGTCGGTCTATATAGGAGAAAGGCTCAGCTACAGTGACGAAAAGATAACGCACGGCACTGCAAAAGAACTCGCCCGCGGTGTATATGATAAGCTGTCCTGCATATTGATCGAAAATGAGCATCCGGAGAGTATTATATCTTTCGGTCTTTCGGATGATTTGTTTATGCGGAACACGGAAACAGAAAAAAGGGTGCCGATGACAAAAAGCGAGGTTCGCGCTGTATGCCTTTCAAAATTGAAGCTTACCGGAAACGCTGTTTGCTGGGATATCGGTGCGGGAACAGGCTCGGTATCGGCAGAGATGGCGCTTGCGGCTGAAAACGGCAAGGTTTATGCCGTTGAATATAAAGAAAACGCTATAAAGCTTCTTAAACAAAATGCTGAAAGTTTTTCGCTTGCTAATGTAATCATCACAGAGGGGCGTGCGCCCGATGTGTGTAAAACCCTCCCCTCTCCTACTCATGCCTTTATAGGCGGAAGCTCAGGCAGTATGAATGAAATAATTGACCTTCTCACGAAAAAAAATCCGTCTGTCAGGATTGTAGCAACAGCCGTTTCTTTAGAAACGATCGCGGAGCTTAATGAATGTATGAAGGGATTTGACAACGCAGAAGTGGTTTCGATCGCCGTGACCCGCGGCAAAAATGTGGGCGGTCATAATATGATGATTGCACAGAACCCCGTTTATATCTATACTATGCAAAACGGAGGCAAAAAGGTTTGAAGTGGTCTTTATATGCGCTTTTAGCGGGATTTTTGATCGATCTGATAATAGGTGATCCGCACGGACTTATACACCCCGTAATACTGATCGGCAAACAGATTTCATTTTTTGAAAAGCTGTTTCGACGCATTTTTCCTAAAACAGATCGCGGCGAAAGGGCGGCGGGGGCGTTTTTGTGGTTTGCTATAGCCGTACCCGCTTTTTGCGTGCCTACCGCACTTCTTATCGTCTGCCACATGATAAGCCCTTATTTAAGGCTTTTTGTTGAAATCATAATGTGTTGGCAATGTCTTGCAACAAAATCGCTTAAAGATGAGAGCATGAAGGTCTATTATGCGCTGAAAAGCGGTGATACGGAAGGGGCAAGGTATGCGGTCTCAATGATCGTAGGGCGCGATACAGAAGACCTTGACGATGCGGCAATTGCGCGCGCCGCAGTCGAAACTGTTGCAGAAAACACATCTGACGGAGTCATTGCACCGATGCTGTATTTAGCCATAGGCGGCGGGCCGCTCGGGTTTTTATATAAGGCGATAAATACCATGGATTCCATGCTTGGGTATATTGACCCGCCATATAAAAATATCGGTATGTTTGCCGCAAAGGCGGACGATGCGGCAAATTTTGTACCCTCCAGGCTGTCTGCCGTTTTAATGATAATCTCGGGTGTAATATTAAAAATGAATGTAAAAAACGGCATAAGGATTTTTTTAAGAGACCGCTATAATCACAAAAGCCCGAATTCTGCACAGACGGAATCAGCTGCCGCGGGACTTTTGGGACTGAGACTTGCAGGAGACGCCTGTTATCACGGGGTCCTTCATAAAAAGAAATATATCGGCGATGAACTCAAAAAAACAGAATATAATGATATTCCGCGAGCCTGTAAGCTTTTATACGCAACATCTGTTTTAGCACTCATTCTGTTTGCGGGAATAAAATGCCTTATTATAAATTTAGGAGGCGCGTAAATGCTCTATAAAACAAACAATCCTCATGGGGGCGATGTTTACGTCGAACCCGTGCTGCTTGACTATTCCGCAAATACAAATCCGTTTGGCATTCCTGACGGGGTAAAGAAAGCAATATGCGGCATGCTGGATAAAGCTTATTATTATCCCGACCCGTATTGCAGGGAGCTTGTAAGAAAAATAGCGGAAAATGAAAATGTCCCCGAAGATCATATTCTTTGCGGAAACGGAGCGGCAGAGCTGATCTATTCGTACTTTGAAGCGGTTTCGCCGCGGAAAATCGCAGAAATCGCGCCGACGTTTACGGGATATTCGGAGGCACTTCAAAGCACAGACTGCGCTATTGTCCGGTATGGTCTTTCAAGGAATAACGGCTTTGACCTAAACGAAGGAATTTTAGATTTTTTGGCGGAAGAAAAACCCGATGTTTTTGTTATCTGCAATCCGAATAATCCTACAGGAAGGCTCGTTAAGCCGTCGCTTATGGAAAAAATCCTTGTGTGTTGTCACAAAAACAACATACGGCTCTTTATAGACGAGTGCTTTTTGGATCTGGCCGGAGAAAACGCCGGTATGAAAAGCTATCTTGACAAATACAAAAATCTTTTTATCCTGAAGGCGTTTACCAAAAGCTATGCAATGGCAGGCGTGCGCCTCGGCTACTGTATGAGCGCAGACAGCAGCCTGCTTGAAAAAATGTCTCGAAAGGTCCAGCCGTGGAATGTTTCGAGCATAGCGCAAACGGCGGGTATAGCCGCACTTTCAGAGCATGGATTTTTGGAAAAAGCAAGGGAATATATAAAACACGAAAGAAATCGGCTTTCAGACAGACTTGAAGAATTCGGCTTTTGGGTATGCCCGTCCGATGCGAATTATCTGTTGTTTTGCGGAAAAGAGGATTTAGATATAAAACTTAAAGAAAAGGGTATTGCAATCAGAAATTGCAGCAATTATCAGGGGTTGGGCTTAGGCTGGTTCAGAATTGCGGTTCGTTTGCATGAGGAAAACGAAGTGCTTTTAGACGCGATAAAAATGATTTGTGAGAGGTAATTATGGCTAAAAATATCATGATCCAGGGAACAATGTCTAATGCCGGCAAGAGCCTTATTGCCGCGGGGCTTTGCAGAATTTTTGCACAAAACGGCTACAGAGTTGCGCCCTTTAAGAGTCAGAATATGGCGCTTAATTCCTTTATAACAAAAGACGGCGGCGAAATGGGCAGAGCACAGGTGGTGCAAGCCGAGGCTTGCGGGATCTTGCCGGATTGTCGTATGAATCCAATACTTTTAAAGCCGACGACCGATGTGGGAAGTCAGGTCATCGTAAACGGCAGCAGCATCGGAAACATGAACGCAACGGAATACTTCCGAAGAAAAAAAGACTTTATTCCCGATATATTGAAGGCTTATGAAAGTCTTGATACGGAGTACGATATTATTGTTATCGAAGGCGCGGGAAGTCCTGCTGAGATCAATTTAAAACAAGAGGATATTGTGAATATGGGACTTGCAAAGCTTGTTGACGCGCCTGTACTTTTGGTTGGGGATATTGACCGCGGCGGTGTTTTTGCGCAGCTTTACGGAACGATTGCGCTTTTGGAAAAAGAAGAACGCGAAAGGATCAAAGGAACGGTAGTCAACAAATTCCGTGGTGATAAAAAGATTTTGGAGCCGGGAATAAAAATCTTGGAGGAGCTTTGCAAGGTTCCCGTTGCGGGTGTGATTCCTTATGCCCATATAGATATTGACGATGAGGATAGCTTGTCGGAAAGGTTTGACAGAAATCCCGTGCGGAAGCTGATTGATATAGCAGTTATTAAGCTTCCGAGAATATCTAATTTTACGGACTTTTCACCGTTTGAAAAATATGAAAATGTATCTTTAAGATATGTCAAAAGCACTTCTGAATTTCATGATCCGGATATGGTGATCATTCCCGGAACAAAAAGCACAATAGCCGATCTTAAATGGCTTAGACAGAGCGGTTTGGAAGCCGCTGTAAAAAAGGCTGCAAGCTCGGGCACGCTTGTTTTCGGGATATGCGGTGGTTTCCAGATGCTTGGGAATTCAGTCTCCGACCCTTTGATGGCGGAAGCGGCAGAGCCAACCGAAATTTCCGGACTCGGTCTTTTAGATACGGAAACCGTATTTTCGGGCGAAAAGGTGCAAACGCAGACAAACGGTGTGTTTTCGGATATACCGGGGATGCTGTCGGTATTAAACGGAATGGTATACAAGGGGTATGAAATACATATGGGGCGGAGCACTCACTCCCTGCCTGTTATTGGGCATAATAATGTCTACGGCAGTTATATCCACGGAATATTCGATGCATCAGGTATCAGCAATACCATATTAAAAGCAATTTGCGCAAAAAAGAGCATTGATTTTGAGAAGCTTAATTCATTTGATAAAGCCGAATATAAAAGCAGACAATATGACATACTTGCTGATGTTGTACGCGAAGGGCTTGATATGGAGCTTATTTATCGCATTTTGAACAGGGAGGTGTGAAAACATGGCAGGGCTGATCCATATTTATTGCGGCAACGGCAAAGGAAAAACAACGGCAGCGATAGGTCTTGCCATCCGTGCTTTGGGTGCGGGAAAACAGGTCTTGTTTTCGCAGTTTTTGAAAAACGGCAAATCGTCGGAATTAAATGTTTTAAATGATCTAAAGAATATCTATACTTATTCTTTAAGCACACACAGAGGGTTTTACAAAAAACAGAATGACGAAGAACGCAAATTGACAAAAACGGAATGCAGAGAACTTTTTGAAAAGGTCACAGAGCGGTCGCAAAACGGAATACAGCTTTTGGTGCTTGATGAGATCATTTCCGTATGCAACCATGAGATCATAGACGAAAAAAGTCTTACGGGATTTTTGGAAAATAAGCCCGGAGAGCTTGAGGTAGTCATGACCGGCAGAGATCCGTCTCAAAGACTTTTAAACATGGCTGATTATGTAACAGAAATGGAAAAAATCAGACATCCGTACGACAAAGGCATAAAAGCAAGACACGGAATTGAATTTTGATATTTTAAGGGAGGATATTACGATATGCGATCGGAGCTTGATAAAATCATTTTTGATATACACCCCCCGTATAAAGCTGCAATGGACAAAGCACGGAGATATCAGGAAACACTTGCCAAACCTCCGGGAAGTCTCGGCAGGCTTGAAGAGCTTTCCGTGCAGCTCGCGGGAATTACGGGAAAGGCACATAACAATATAGAAAAAAAACATTTGCTTGTTTTTGCCGCCGATAACGGAGTAACAGAGGAGGGTGTATCTTCCGCACCGCAGTCTGTTACGCTGAAACAGGCTGTCAATCTGACAAAAGAAAAAACGGGTGCTGCGGTTTTAGCCGCTCATTTCGGAAGTGATATTACGGTTTGTGATGTCGGAATAAACGGAGATACAAAATGCAGCGATGTTATCGACAGAAAAATTGCGTACGGGACGAAAAACATAGCAAAAGGTCCTGCTATGACAAAAGAACAAGCCTTAAAAGCAATTCTTACAGGAGCAGAGCTCGCTGAAAACACAGACGCCGATATCATAGGCGTAGGAGAAATGGGAATAGGAAATACTACAACGGCTTCGGCGGTGCTTTCGGTACTTTTAGACGCCGATCCGGAAAAAGTGACCGGCAGAGGCGGTGGCATTACAGACAGCGCCTTTGAAAAAAAGAAGGAAGTTATAAAGCGCGCGATCGAAATAAACAAGCCTGATAAAAACGATGTTATAGATGTACTGTCAAAGGTCGGCGGTTTTGATATTGCCGCAATGTGCGGAGCCTTTTTAGGTGCGGCAGCATCTGAAAGACCGGTTGTTATAGATGGGTTTATTTCTGTTGTGGCAGCGCTTTGCGCCGCAAAGCTTTGTCCTGATGTTTCAAATTATCTTATAGCAAGTCACGCTTCATTTGAGATCGGGTATGCGCTTGCCATAAAAGAGCTCGGCATTTCGCCGATGCTTTATCTTGATATGAGGCTCGGTGAGGGCAGCGGATGCCCGTTGGCTTTTCAGATCGTCGACGCTGCCTGTGCTGTTATGAATAAGATGACAACATTTGAAGGTGCAGGTATCAATGACGATTATCTGGAAGAAATCAGACAGGGCGATAAATTTACGCCTTAGATCCGGAGGTGAATATGGGAATACTTATCCTTGTTTCGGGAGAAAACAGCAGCGGTAAAAGCCTGTTTGCCGAAAAAATCGCTGCAAGATGCACCGGAAAGCACTATTATATTGCAACCATGATCCCCAAAACGGAAGATAATTATATAAGGATCAAAAAGCATAAAAAACAACGCGAGGGGCTTGGATTTACTGATTTGGAGCTCCCGTACAGCTTGTCAGAAGCTCTCAATGAGTCTGATTCCGTTGTCCTGATAGAGGATGTTTCAAATCTTTTGGCAAATAACATATTTGACAAAAACAAAAGCGCGGATGAGGTATTTAATGACATTCTGCAGCTTATAAAAAAAAGCAAAATTGTTGTCGCGGTAACAATTTCAGGGCTTCGTAGCCGCGATTATGATGAAGAAACCGTGATGTATATTGACAGTCTTAATGAAATCAATCAAAAATTATATAACGAGGCATTGATTGCAATTAAAATGAAAAACGGAAAGCCAGTTTTTGAAAAGGGTGAAAACTATGATATTTTTTGAGTCGCTTATGGTGGCGCTCTCTACCTACAGCATAATTCCGGTCCCGAACCTTGAGTGGAATGAAAAGAATATGAAATATGCAATATGCTTCTTTCCGGTTGTGGGAATTATATGCGCAGTATTGATATGGATCATTGCAAGGTGCGGTGCTCTTTTAAATGTGAGCAGCTTTTTTGCTGCGGCAGCAGCGGTATGTGTTCCGCTTCTTATTACGGGAGGGATACATATAGATGGATTTATGGATACGGTAGACGCCCTTTCCTCACACCAGTCCAAAGAGAAAAAACTTGAAATTATGAGTGATCCTCATTGCGGCGCTTTCGCGGTCATATACTGTGGGATATATTTGATTCTGAGCTTGGCTTTTTTATATGAGATATACTCGCACGGAAACCTTTATGCGGTTTGTCCTATATATGTTCTGTCCCGAAGTGTTTCGGCGATTTGTGCGGTCAATTTACCAAACGCAAGAAAATCGGGTATGTTATCCAGCTATACAAAAGACACTAAACGCAAAACCGTGAATATCGTTATGGCAGTGACAGCGCTTGCTTCCGGGGCAGCTATGATTTTTATTTCTCCCATAATAGGCGCTGTTGCAATTGTCAGTGGGTTTTTATGGACCGTTCTGTATTGCATAACGGTAAAAAAGAACTTCGGCGGAGTTACGGGAGATACCGCAGGATATTTTCTTCAAATGTTTGAGCTGTTTTGTATAGTAGGTATATGGATAGGAGCATTGCTATGATCTCTTTGGTTTTTATACGCCACGGAGCAACAAAAGGAAACCTTGAAAAAAGATATATAGGGCGTACCGATGAACCGCTTTGCGATACCGGAGTTGCTCAGGCGTTAAAACTTAGAGAGCATAGCTTTCCAAGGGAACATGTTTTTGTCAGTCCAATGAAACGGACAAGACAAACCGCGGAGCTTATTTTTCCTGAAAGTAAATATGTTATAGAAGAAAGCTTTAAGGAAATGGATTTTGGTATTTTTGAAGGAAAAACCGCTTTTGAGCTTTCGGAAAACGAGGAGTACAGAAGGTGGGTGGATTCAATGTGTACCTTGCCGGTACCAAACGGAGAAAGCGTAGCGGATTTTAAGAAACGATGCGTTGATGCGTTTGCAAAAGCAGTTAAATCCATTCGTGATAATTCAGGTGCTTCGTTTGTGATCCACGGTGGTGTAATAATGGCAATTTTAGAAGCTTTTTCTGATCCTAAAGCGGATTTTTATCATTTTCACATAAAAAACGGCGAATTTTTGGTATGCAAATTTGAAGACGGTAAAATCCGATTATAATAAATGAATACTTTCACTGTGTCTGAATTAAACTAAGATGTCAATCGGCGCAGAAGTATCGGAGGTTAAAAAATAATAATTTACGCAAAAAAACAGAGAACAGTGTTTGTCTGTTCTCTGTGATGGTGAACCATCCGGGAATCGAACCCGGGACAACTTGATTAAAAGTCAAGTGCTCTACCGACTGAGCTAATGGTCCTGGCAGGGATAGCAGGACTCGAACCTACGCATGACGGAATCAAAATCCGTTGCCTTACCGACTTGGCTATATCCCCATGTCGCTTCGGTACTTATAGGCATTACCGAACCTGCGTAAAATAAGCTTTATCACAGGGCGCATGCCCTGTGATAAGGTGGGGTGGATAGTGGGATTCGAACCCACGACATTCAGTGCCACAAACTGACGCTCTAACCAGCTGAACTATATCCACCGTATGGCGCGAATGGAGGGACTCGAACCCCCGGCCTACTGCTTAGAAGGCAGTTGCTCTATCCAGCTGAGCTACATTCGCAAATACAAATAATGGAGCGGGTGATGGGAATCGAACCCACACGACCAGCTTGGAAGGCTGGGATTCTGCCATTGAACTACACCCGCATATCAGCAATCTCGTCTGACCTTATCTATTTTAGCATAGTAGTATTAATTTGTCAAGAAAAATTTTTAAAAATATATAATTTGAAAGAAAAGAAGGCAAAGAAGATTGAGCTAAAAGAAAAAGACCACACAATGGTATTATACCCAATATGTGGTCTTTGCTGTTTTACTGCTTTAAGTGTGTCAGATCAGGTTTACCTGTTTTCGTAAATCCCTTAGCTGAATGCTCAAATTCTCAGTCTTTATTTTGATTCTGTTTTTTTGATCACTAACAGTGTTACTATCAGTATAACAAGCGTTATCGGAGTTGCTATCATTGCCATTGCGTTGTTTGTTGTATAACCAAGCACACCGGCAATAATATAGCCTATAGCTGATATTACAGCGGCAGTAAGCGCGTACGGAAGCTGCGTTGAAACGTGGTTAACGTGGTCTGAATGCGCACCCGCCGACGCCATGATCGTTGTATCGGATATCGGTGAGCAGTGGTCGCCGCATACTGCGCCGGAGAGACAAGCTGCTATTGAGATAACGAGCATTGAGTACATATCCGGATTTGAGAACACGCTGCATACTATAGGGATAAGGATACCGAAGGTGCCCCAGCTTGTACCGGTCGAGAATGCAAGGAATGCCGCAACGATGAAGATGATGGCCGGTAAGAACATGTTCAGTCCTGCGGCTGCGTGTTCAACCGCATCATGTACAAATACATCTGCGCCGAGAAGACCAGTCATGCCGGAAAGTGTCCATGCCATTGCGAGTATCAGTATAGGCGCTACCATTGCCTTAAAGCCTTCAGGGATGCACTCGGCAAATTCCTTGAAGCTCAGTACGCCGCGCATCATATAGAAGAAGAATGTGACTATCAATGATATAAGTCCGCCTATAACAAGTCCCATTGACGCATCGGCATTCGCAAATGCATCGATAAATGTCTCGCCGCTGAAGAAGCCGCCTGTGTAAATCATGCCAAGAATACTGAAAAGTATAAGCACGATAACCGGGAATACAAGGTCCAGGACCTTGCCGTTACGGGCGTTCGGATCTTCTATGTCGTCATTGCCGAATGGGCGTGCATCTGTTGTGAACAGATCGCCTTTTAACGCATTGCTCTCGTGGAGCTTCATTGGTCCAAAATCAAACTTCAGGACCGCAAGCATTATCATCATAAGGATGGTAGTAAGCGCGTAAAGATTGAACGGTATCGTGTTCAAAAACATTGCAAAGCCGTTTATGTTCGAACCGTCGGGAACTGAAGATGTTACGGCCGCCGCCCAACTTGATACCGGCGCGATGATACATACCGGTGCCGCAGTCGCATCTATGAGATATGCAAGCTTTGCGCGTGATATGTTGCGACGGTCGGTAACCGGACGCATTACCGAACCCACTGTGAGGCAGTTGAAGTAATCGTCAACGAAGATAAGTACACCCAAAGCTATTGTTGCAAGCTGTGTGCCTACGCGCGTTTTGATGTGCTCGGATGCCCATTTACCGAACGCTGCCGAGCCGCCAACTTTGTTCATAAGCGCGACCATTATTCCGAGCATTACAAGGAATACCAAGATACCAACGTTCCAGCTGTCGGAAAGCTTGAAGATCATTCCGCCGTCCTCGTTGAACAGCATTGAGTTCAACAGAAGTTCCGGATTGCCGTTCGCGTAAAGGAACGCGCCGGTAAGGATTCCTATAAATAAAGAGGAATATACCTCCTTGGATATAAGTGCCAAAACGATTGCGACTACCGGCGGAAGTAATGACAGTGGTGATGAATATGCGACCGGTATATAGCTCTCCGGGTCGATTTCCGCTTTGGTTTTGACTTGGAGAACGATCAAGGCGATAAGCAATAATACCGCAATGACCGCAAACACGGCTTTTTTTGCGCCGGTTGAGGTCTGGTTTTGTTTGTTCATTAAAAACACTCCTTTATTTATTTTTTTGTATAAAAACGTCATATTCATTTTACTACATAATTATACAGTTAGTCAATAGTTAAAACAAAAAAAGCAAAGAAAATGCAAAAAAACATACAAATTTTTAAAGATTAGACTTGTTTTTTGTGTGTTATATGTTATAATATAATTATCTGATTATATGTTCTAATTATAGTAGGAGGTTTAATAATGGCAATTATATTAAGAAAAATGCTTGCGGTTGCATCTTCGGCGGCAATTGCGGCAACGCTTATCACCGTTCCGACGGCGGCGGGCGCGGCAGAGGCGATGATCTCATATTCGGACGGATATGCGACAGCTACGGCAAGCGGTAAGCTTATAGCGGCAAGCTATAAAGAAAACGGCGAGCTTGCGAGTGTACATATCTATGACGCAACGGCTGATACCCCTGTTGAAGTAAATGCGGCAGAGGGTGATAAGCTGATGCTTTGGAACGGGCTTGACGGTGAGACAATGCAGCCGCTCGCGGATACATACACCGTAGAGGCCCCGATAGAGCCGACAGCGACATCGGCACCGGCAGAGCCGACGGATGTGCCGGTTGAGCCGACAGCGACAACAGCACCGGCAGAGCCGACGGATGCACCGGTTGAGCCGACAGCGACAACAGCACCGACGGAGGAGCCGGAGGAGCTGAACATAATAAACACATGGAAGTTCGACTTCGGCTCGGCGGAGGACGTTGCAGAGGGCTTTACCGCTGTAACGGCTGATGTTAATTACACGCTCAACACATCGGGCGATTACCAGTATGGCTTCATAGGCACAAACGAGAAGGATTACAAGCTTGCGGGCGGAAGAGTAGACGGCTTTGAGCAGCAGGAGGGTCAGGTAATTGAGCTTTCAAACGGCGGCGGTACAGGTCTTTATGACGGTATCGGCTCAACCGGAGAGGATGCATACGGCAATGCCGGCGATAAGTTCTATCCGGTACGTTTCGCGCTCAACACAGGCGATGAAAAGTATTTCAGAGTAAAGGCGTATGTAACCACGCTTGATCCTGAGAAGGATGCGGAAGCATCGCTCTATACAGAGAGAAAGCATCCGCTCTATACATCAAAGACGATCAAGGCGGGCGAGACTGAGATAACAGAGTTTACAGTAAGAACAACGCCTATCTATTATGAGAAATCCGACCCGAAGGGCGCGGCGGCTGACGGCATGGTAAATGTCTGCGTTCTCGGTGAAAACACGGCGCTTGCGGCACTTGAGATATATGAGATAGATACTGCGCCGGTGCTTTGGGTGCTTGGTGACTCCACGGTAACGGACGGCGGCGGCTCGCTCCCGTTCTGGCCGCTGCAGAACTACACAGGCGTTGGAACGGGTCTTACAAAGTATCTCCCGAAGAATATCGCTATGGTAAACGAGGGCGAGGGCGGACTTGCAGCAAACGACAACAACCACTTCAACATGGTAAAGAACCGTATCAAGGCGGGAGACTTTATGTATGTTGAGTATGGTCACAACCATAAGAGTGATGGTGTTCCGGGCTATACAAGCTGCCTTGATAAGTATTATGACGCTTGCAAGGCAGTAGGTGCTACGCTCATACTTGTAGGTCCCATAGACAGACACAATGAGAGCACTGGCAGCGGAGATAATCTCATCTGGCTTTATGATAAAGCGACTAACACATGGTCATCAACGCTCAGCGGCTTCTCGGCGGCTGCAAAGGAGTATGTTGATACGAAAATAGCAGCAGGCGCTACAGACATAGCATTTGTAGATCTTAATAAGCCATCGCTTGACTGGTATGCAAAGGTTACCAAAGGGGGCAGCGTAGGCAGAACAGAGTACACCAATGATTATAGACTAATTGACTACTATTTCCGCAGCGCAAAGGGCGCATCTCATAAAAGCGTTGACGGAACACACCCGAACGACGCGGGCGCGGAAAATCTTGCATACTTCTTCTTCTCAACAGCGGATACAGAGGCATATCCGGCACTTGCTCCGCTTATGACAAGATACAAGGCAGGCAAGGCGGAGACCCCGAACCCTGTTGCGCAGTATGTTCTTGACGCAGGCTGGGCAAGCAACAGCACATGGCCGACATATCAGGTGCCGACAACATTTGAGTATCCCATAACTATAAAGAAGATAGCAGCAAATAATGAGGGCGTGTTAGAGCTTACGGCTTATGTTCAGGGTTCATTTGAGAACTATGCGTCAGGCGTTATCGAGTTCCTTGGCGATGAGGATAATGTAACGGCAACGTATGTAACAACAAATCATGTGGACAACACAACCGGAACGGGAACAAACGTTTTGACCTTTGCAAACGGCGTTTCGATACCGGAAGGACAGAAGTACCGGGCATATATGTGGTCATGCTATCTTGACAGAGAAGAGCTTATGACAGAGGAGGACGGCGGCAAGCGTCTTTCCGGCTACTATGAGCCTTCCGATATCGAGGTATATCTGCTTCCCGGCGAAGACAGTGATGTAGATACATTCGATTACTACGGCAAAACAAACCTCAACGGCTCCAACGGTTGGACAACAGGCGGCAGCGCAGGCTTCAATACAGAGCTTGGTGTTGACGATGCGGACGGCAGAACGTATACGAACATATCAGTTGCAAGCACAGGCAATTCGTGGTTCACAAAGAGGGCGTTTGAAAATCTTGCAGGCGGAACGGGCTCGGCAGGTAAGTACATGGTAGATGTTGATCTCAAGTACCTCTCCGGCGCGAACGTAACGTTTGAGTTCGCAAAGTCTATCTATGCGGCATCTCCGTTTGCTTCCGGCGAAATGGCTTTGTTCAATATAAATAACGCCACGGTAGCAGTAACAGATCCGGAAACCGGCGAAACATCAAATAAGGACATAAGCGGAGCGGTCATGGCAAACGGCAACTACGCGGGCGCATTGGTATATAACTCGTGGACAAATGTTAAGTATATACTTGACCTTGATAACGGTAAAGCGTCTGTGTCTGTAGCGGGCGGCACACCGGTAGAGATAGAGCTTCCTGAATACTGCTCATACAATATCCCGTCCATAGACACGTTCGCAAACTTTGTTATAAGCGGCGGCAAGGGCGCGGCATTCGAGCTTCAAATGTCAAATCTCACGGTTGCAAAGCTTGTATCGGATAAGCTTCCGGAAAAGACCGTAACGGTAAGCTCGGCAGATGAAGCGATGGGTACTGCTGCGGTAGGTGATGGAACAGAGTATTCTGCACCGCAGAACACTATAGCGACTATAGTTGCTACCCCAGCAGAGGGCTATGAGTTCGTAAACTGGAAGGATGCCGAAGGTAATGTTGTCGGCTATACCGAGACATGCGATATAAGAATGTATGACGACTATGAATTTATTGCGGAGTTTAAGGCGACCGAATTCGATCCGATAACCTATGCGTATAAAGAGGAGTTCACAAAGCTTACGACAGGCACACTTGCTTCAAACGGCTGGGTATCGCCAAATGCACAGGGTAATGCAACAATAGAAACAGACGCAGATCACGGCAGCTATCTGAAGTTTGCACCCGGCGCAGCAAATGACAGGAACGTAAAGGGTACCTTCCCGACAGTGGCACGGCTTACAGAGGATTATGTGCTGACCTTTGACATGGCACTGACCTACGGAAACAATCATGCAAGTGACTTTACTGTGTTTGATTCAAGTGCGTTTGTAGGCAACAATGCGCAGCTTGACAGCGGCTATATCCTCAAGCTGAACAACGGCGCTTCGTATTCAACGACATGGAAGGTGAACGGCACCGAGGATACAGTTGCTATTCCGGCGGGCACATGGGTGAATGTATACATGGTGGTTCATCCTTCGGACGGAAATGCCGATATAGTTATCAAGAACGGTGAAACCGAGTTGTTTAACAAAACAGAGGCCGTAAACGGCACAGGTGTTCCGGGCGGAATAAATATGCTGAGCGGCAGATATCAGGGCGTTATGAGCATAGATAACATCAAGCTCTACACGGCGAGCCAGATCGCAGAGTAATAATGCTACAATTTAAAAGGGGCGGCAGTGCTGCCCCTTTTAAATTGTGCAGAAGTGTTAACGTTAATGCTGCTGCGGCAAGCTTTCGTGTAAAAATGCACAAATACGAAAAAAATTGAATAAAAGTGTTGACAAACGGGAAAGCGTGTGGTAGAATAAATAAGCTGTCAGCGATAAGCGGCAGCTTAATATTTCCCCAAAAGGGAAAGAGATTGCCGACAACCGGTGAAGCC
>JAFRDB010000057.1 GCA_017404065.1 Clostridia bacterium | reverse complement strand
GTTCGACTTGCGGGCAAGATCTCTCTTGTAGCGGTAACGGACATATTTCTGCGCCACCTCGTAGCCGCGCATCTCCATTATGCTCGTCTCGACCAAGTCCTGTATATCCTCAACATGGGCAACGTGCTTCATTGCCTTTATCTTATTTGTAACATTTTCGCCTATCGCCTGAATCTGGTATTCATTGAGGCTATGAAGATTATCTACCTCATTATTGGCGGCTTTAACAGCATTAACTATCTTTGAAACATCAAAAGTTACTTCTTCGCCATTCCTTTTAATTACCTTCATATTGTTATTATTTCCTTTCAAATATACTATATGTTGTATTTGTTGACTGAAACCTATTATACTACTGAAAGACTGTTTTGTCAATTACAAAGCCATTTCTTGTTTATTTCATTAATATTACAAATGTTAATAAACAACACGGTGTCGGAGAAATATGGATGTTACAAAAAACCCCGAGCCGTTTTCGGTTACGGTCCGGGGAAATGTTATGTTATGTTATATTAATAAGTGATCTCAACGGTTCTGCTGCCGGCGTTCCAGTTAACGGTCGCGTTCATCGCTTCTGCAACGGCACGTACAGGGAGATATGTTCTTCCGCTCAGTATGGCCGGCGGAACATCAAGACTTATCTGCTCTATTGAAGCTCCGCTTGAACGCAGCGCGGTATAATCTCCTATGCCGAAATGCAAAGTCACATTGCCATCGTAAGAAGTCATCGTAACCAGCTTATACTCGCCGTTCCAGCTAACGGTATAACCCATTTTTTCCGCAATCGCTCTGATCGGAACAAGCGTTCTGCCATAAGCGATCACAGGATCGCTGTCAGGATATACACGCTCACCATTGACGGTTATTTTTATAACATTATCAAACGACATAGTGTCAAGCATAGCGGAAAAATCTCTGAAATTATTGCTTATGGTTTTTCTGCTGTAATCAAACGAGTATAGCTTGCCGCCCTGTACGGTTAAGAAACATGTGTCGTAAAACGCCGTATTATTGTATCCTACGCCGCTTGCAGTATAAGCTTTTTCATATCTGAAATATTTTATACCGTTATATGTTTCGTAGCCGGTGATAGGAGCGCTGTCAGATGTCACCTTTGCATTTGCTCTTGCGCCTGTTGTCTCATTTACCATACTGGATGCTAAATTTTCATTGGAATAAATACTATCACAAAAGCTCTTCCACTCATCGCTGCTGAAATCATCAATACTTGTCGCATCAAAATCAACAGAATAAAGTCCTATAGCTTCGTTTTCTCCGTACTTATGCGTGTAAAACATACTGTCTCCGCCATCTGACTCAAGCTGCCATGAATCTGATAATGTAAAGCTTATTCCCATAACGCTGCTCGTATAATTGCCGGCAAGAGCAGACAAGGGACAAAGTAAAAGAAGCATCACGGTGATCAATAGTATCTTAGAGTGTTTTTTCATTATATTTTTCCTACCTTTATTTTGGTATTTTTGCTATTATTTATTATATCATGATATAAGCGGATTGTAAATAAAAAATAAAGAAACACATATTTTTTTAATTATAATCGTAAATTTCAAGTTTGTCGGGCTGATGTTTGCGGTGTAGCTCTGCTGTCCCTGCCTTGGGGCAGGGTGCCCGAAGGGCGGGTTGGGGGCAGTGGCAGAGATAGATTTCATCTAAAACCGCTAATTTATCATATTTTTTAGCGTCGTAACCCCCAATCCGACCTTTGCGAACGAGTTCGCAAAGCCCACCCGGGATGCCAGCACGAGCAGGGCGCTCGCGCCCGACCAGTGTTGCCCTCGGGCAAGGACAAGCTGCGCCCACCCACTATCTCCCCGATAAACTGAAATTTAAACAATAATTATCGCATTCAAAAATCGCATTCAAAAACATTATTTTTTTATTGCAATTTTACAAATTATATGATATAATTTTTCTATATGTATAACTCACGAGGAGGTATATTTATGAAATTAAAAAAACTAATATCCGCATTATCCGCGGTATCTCTTTTTGCAGGCTGCTTGATCGCCGTTCCGGCACTGTCTGAAAGCACTGATCCGGTTTTCAGTGTGACCTTTGACGATGGCAGCGACGCTTACGTGCTTAAAAACGGTGCCGCTCTCGCCTCCGGTCGCAGCGGCAATGCGCTTTTACTTGACGGCACGGATGATTACGCGGAAATAAACGGCGCGTCATCGGCTTTAAAGTCTATTTCCGGTGATTTTACCATAAGCGCATGGTTTAATCCATCCGAGATACAGTGGTGGCAAAGGGTGTTTGACCTCGGAACCGGAACAAGCGCGTACACCTTCCTTTCGCTTGGCAGTCCGCGTTTTGCTATAATGAACGGATCGGAACAGAATTTTGATTCGGACACCGCTATATCTGTCGGCAGATGGCAAAACGTTACAATAACGCGCAGCGGCAGCACTACAGAATTCTGGCTCGACGGCTATAAAACCGGAAGCACTACGGGTATAAGCTACAAATTCAGCGACCTTGCCAAGTTTACACAGTGCTATCTCGGCAAATCACAATATCCCGATCCGTATTACAAAGGGATGATAGATGATTTTGCGATCTATGACCGCGCTCTTGTCGAGGATGAAATACAGACGATCGCGGCGGAAGCGTATACCGCTAAGAAAAACGAGAAGGTATATGCGAATAACTGCTATGTTATCAACACACACTTCTATAGCGGCGATAAAGAAATATTTGCATACGACAGCGGCAGTGTTAAGGCAGTTGTAAATGTTGAAAATGACACCATGAATACCGGCGAGATCTCCGCGGCACTTTATGCGGTAAGCGGCACTACCGAAACAAAGCTTACGGAGGATGTTAAAGCATCACCGGCAAGCCTTGAGGCTGCAGAGCTTATTCTTGAAGCTTCCGATATACCCGCAGGTGCCGAAAAGCTGATAGTGAAATTCAATTCAGGTGAGGAAGAATACGCCTCTGCAATACTTTATAGCGGCATAACCGCGCCCGTTGCGGCTCCGGCGGATTCAAATTCCACCACAAACGGCGCACACGACCCGTCTATTGTGAAGTTTCCGAATGATGATACATATTATGTATATTCCTCGCATCATTTGTTGTTCACATCAAAGGATCTAATAAACTGGAAAAAGTATGATTTCACGAACATCAATGCGGCAACGATGTCTCCGAAATCGAACTCGTTCATAAATAATAACTACAAGAACACGACCATGAATGGGACTTATTGGGCGCCGGATGTTATCTATGTTCCTGACCGTGACCCGGAGCATCCGTACTGGATGTACATATCCCTCTCTTGCGGGCTGGGCGGAATGAACTCTGTAATATCACTTGTTAAATCAGACAATCCTCTGTTCTGGGCAGACTCGAACTCCGATATAGTTGATATGGGTGTTGTGTTTGCTACCAAGGACGGCTCGGGCAAGACAAACTCCATAGACGCCAATATCTATATTGATACAGACGGCACCTACTACTTCCTGTGGGGCTCGTTCTGGGGCGGCATACAGGCGGCAAAGCTCAAGACTGACGGTTTTGTTGAAGGCGTAAATTACACCTCTGACAGCACTATACTCTCCTCATGCAAAAATCTCGGCACATCCGTATTTACACAAAAGCGTGGTGTTGCCGGTCCCGAAGGCGGCTGGATGATAGACCACGGCGATTACCGATACATATTCGGCTCCTATGCATGGCTCGGCTCCAACTATAATACAAGAGTGGTAAGAAGCCCGCTTGCAACAAGCTTTGGTACGAACACCGGCACGCAGATGCTTGATGCTAACGGTGTTGTTATGGGCACGGAATACAGCCGCAGCAGCGGAGCTGTAAAAGCTGCCGAGATCACAGGCTATAAGCTAATCGGCTCCTACAGGCTCGGCGACGGCTCAAACACGCTTACGGAAGACAATGTGAACAACTGGTTTTATCCGCGTGAGAGCGGAGATGCGCACGTTTATTACGGCCCCGGACATAACAGCGTTATAAACATAGGCGATGAGACATTCTATGTATCGCACACGAGAAAGGACGCGGTCGAAGGCGCGGCAACATTACAAGTACGCAAAATGCTCTTTACCGCAGACGGCTGGCCGGTTGTATCCCCCGTAACATACGCGGGAGAGATCGAGCAAAAGCTTCCCGCAGGCATGATACCGGGCACATACGACCTTGCGTCTGTTGGTGTCACAAAATTTGCTCCGGGCGATACGACAATAAACGAAAACTGGAATAACCACAGCGGCAACAGAAACTATGACCTTCCGGTCATATCATCAAAGGTAACGCTGGAGGCTGACGGCACAATGGCTGACGGTCTCGGCACATGGGAATTTGACGGCGACCATACAGTAACGCTCACCTTTGCAAAGGACGGCGATACAACAAAAGACGAATTCTATAAATCCGGCGATGTTATGACACTTTACGCGCTCTACGGCTATGACGAGGACGAGGCGGAGCCTGTGCTTGCGCTTACAGGAACAGATCAGAAGCATATCACACAGCTTGCTAAAAAGAGCATGGCAGCTATGTTTAAAACACCTACAAAGACTGTTACATCAGAGCCTGTTTCGATAGCAAAGAGCGCGGGCGGAAACCCGGAGCTTGGCTTCGACGCTGACGGAAATATCCTCTACGCGGGCGACCCGGCTGCTACGGTTATAGGTGATACAGTATATCTTATCTGCGGACACGACACCGCAGAGAATGAGGCATACAAAATGCCTGAATGGGTACTCTATACATCCAAGAACATGACTGACTGGGAGTACAAGGGCGTTGTTATGAAGGCTACGGATATTTCATGGCGCAATACTGACACTGACGCTTGGGCGAGCCAGATGACGGAATACGGCGGCAAATATTATCTATATTTCTGCACCTGGGATAAAACATCATCCGGCAAGCAGTCTATCGGTGTGGCGGTAGCTGATAAACCCGAAGGCCCGTACAAGGACGCTTTAGGCAAGCCGCTCGTAGCCGGAACATTTACTTCGCCGGAATCAAGCAGCTGGAACGATATCGACCCGACTGTGCTTATAGACACAGTTGACGGCGTAGAGCATCGCTATCTCGCGTGGGGCAACGGCAAGTATTATATATGCGAGCTTAACGAGGACATGATCTCTGTTAAGGATATAGACGGCGACGGACAGATAGTTATGCATAAGGACGTAAAGGAGCGCACAATAAAGTCAATGGGCGGCAGTGTATATACCGAGGCTCCGTGGCTGTATAAGCGCGGCGGCAAATACTATCTGTTCTATGCAATGAACTGGCGCGAGGAAATGGCTTATGCAATGGCGGACGATCCTATGGGACGCTATGACTTCAAGCAAATAATAATGCCGCCTACGGCGACCTCCAACACTAACCATCCTTCAGTCATCGACTTCGGCGGTAAGACGTACTTTATCTATCACAACGGCGCGCTCCCCCACGGCAGCGGGTTCAGGCGCTCGGTATGTATAGACGAGCTGACATTCGATGAGAACGGATATGTATACCCCGTAACGGAAACCTCGATAGGTCTTACGGGTACGGCAAGCACACTGAAGTCGGCAAGCGGAATGTATGTCGGTCACAGCGAGTTTACAAACTCACTATACGATAACGCTTATCCGATTTCAGCAGCATTAACTGCAACGACCACGGAGAACGGCTACAATACTGCATGGGAGATCATGCCGGCAAAGGCTGCGCCAAGCGGCGAGGACGCAGATAACTATGTATCCTTGCAGTCCGTAAATAAGCCCGGACTTTACATAGCGTCAACAGGAAACGGTGTTACGCTCACGCAGGACACATACGGCACATCGGGCAGCATTATGACGTTCAAGACGGTTAAGGGACTTGACGGAAAGGATAATTCAGTATCCTTTGAAAGTGTATCGGACGAGAACAAATACCTTACAGTGCTCGGCAGCGGTATAACGCTCTCCTACGGCACAAACCCGACGGACTGCTCGTTTACAATAGCTGACGCTACAGAAAAGGATATAACAACGATCAATGTCGCTGATGTTGAGCCGGAGCCCGATCCTGAGCCGGAAATAACAGAAAGCTTTGACTCGCTTAGCAACGGCAGACTGACATACTTAAATACCTCAGCCACACCGCCATATACAGGAATAAACGGCATTGCGCTACATATAAGCTCAAGAGGAAACGGCGCAGACTTTTCTCAGAACTTCTCGATACAGACCGGCGGCAGAACAGGCAACGCACTCGTTCTAAATGCAGGCGATTATCAAAGTTCAAGCCGCGGTCCGCGCATGGAGCTTAAAACTCCAACGATACCAAACGGATACACTGCTATTGCTGAAGTATGGGTAAAGCAGGGCAAGGACGGTAGTGTATTGAGATTTAACGACTCCATCTCAACGGAGGCGGGAACAGATATTCCCGGCTTATCAACTGACTGGCAGCTGCTTCGCATTTCTGTAAAGAACGATAATTACGATTATGAGCGCACCATTGAGTTTAATGGCAATGTGATATCCACTGACTTTTTCACAACCTTCCCTATACTTTGGGGAACGACCGAAAACAAAACAGGTCAGTCGATATACTTTGATGATCTAACTATAAAGACGACAGCTAATGAGCAGACGACTGAGGCACCTACCTCTACTCCGGAAGCATCACCGGTACCTGCACAGCCCACCTCTGCACCGGTAGACAGCATTACGCTTTCATACAAGGACAATACGGCTGTAATAACAGGTCTGTCTGACGTTCCGGAGGATACAAAGCTTATCGAGGCTCAATATAAAGACGGCAAGCTTACCGGAGTAAAGCTGCACACAATAACAGATGCATCCGCACCTGTAGAGCTCAGCTTCACACCGGAGGACGGAACGCTTCGCCTGATGCTCTGGTCAGGCATAGAGCCGCTGACAAATGCAGTAACAGCAAAATAAAATATAAAACAAATGACACCTATTATCGGTTTTTCACCGATAATAGGTGCCATTTGTTTTGATATAACCCTTTTTTTTACTCTCTAATATCTTATCTATACTTACGATCTTTACACAGATTATAAATACCTCACAGGCTGTAATAAGCTCCTCAAGCGGCGGGAATGAGGGCGCGATCCTTATGTTTGAATCCCGCGGGTCGTTACCGTATGGGTATGTAGCTCCGGCGTCTGTTAAAATTATACCGGCATCGCTGCACATCTCTACTATCTTCTTTGCGCAGCCGTCCATTGCGTCAAAGCTTATGAAATATCCGCCGAGCGGCTTTGTCCATGTTGCTATATCCGCATCGCCAAGCTCTGCTTCAAGCATATCGAGAACCTTTTCGAATTTCGGTCGCATAATATCAGCATGCTTCATCATGTGCTCCTTAAGCTGCTCCTTATTTTGCAGGAACATAACATGACGAAGTTGATTGACTTTATCGTGACTTATCGTCTGCGCGCCCATGAATTTAATCGTCTCATCAATATTTGCCTTCGACGCTGCCAGCGCAGAAACACCGGAGCCGGGGAAGGTTATCTTTGAGGTCGAGCAGAACTCATATACCATATCGGGATTGCCCGCCTTCTCGCATTCGGTGACGATATTTAATATCTCCGGCTGATTGTCTCTGTAAAGATGATGTATAAAATATGCGTTATCCCAATATATACGAAAATCCTTCGCAGCGGGTCTGAGCCTCGCAAACCGTCTTACGACCTCGTCACTGTAGACGATACCGCTCGGATTTGAATACTTAGGCACACACCAGATACCCTTTATTGATTCATCCTCTGACACAAGCCTCTCAACCATATCCATATCCGGCCCGTTTTCATCCATCGGTATATTAATCATCTCTATACCAAAAAACTCACAAATTGTAAAGTGTCTGTCATAGCCCGGTACGGGACAAAGAAATTTTACCTTGTCAAGCTTGCACCACGGTTTTGAACCTAAGATTCCCTTTATATATGCTCTTGCAACAGTATCATACATAAGCGTAAGAGAGGCTGTACCGTATATTACAATGTTATCCATGCCAACATCAAGTATATTCGCAAAAAACCGCCTTGCCTCAGTTATACCGGAAAGAACCCCGTAATTTCTTACGTCCATTCCATCCTCACAAATAAAATGTGTTGATTCACGAACCTTGTCGAGCATTGGTGTTGAAAGATCAAGCTGCGCCGTCTCCGGCTTACCTCTTGCCATGCTCAGGTCAAGATTCAGACTCTTCTTTTGCTCGTACTTTGCCCATAGCTCATCACGCAGTCCGATAAGCTCATCTATTGTCATATTTTTAAATGACATTTCTTCTCCTCCTTCATGCAATGCTGCCGATCTGAAAAACCCTATCCTCTTGATCCGCAACATTTCCTCTTTCTGCGCATATAAACTAATTATACTACTCAAGCAGGCACATTTCAATTGCTTTTTTATACAAACTTATACTCTGTTATCCGTCTATAGGTGTAAATTTGTGTCAACATCCGTCAGTCATCTATCGAAAGCACCGCGCGCGCTGTGTCGGCAAGCTTTGCCCCCGTATCCATACTTCGCTTTTGCAAAAATCTGTGTGATTGCTCCTCTGTCATGTGATAACGCTCCATAAGAAACAGCTTTGCCCTCTCTACGATCCTTGTTTCATCAGCGCTACGTGTTATATCCAGCTTCTGCTCCGGTATCTGTCCGAGCAGAATATTTATTGATGATATAAGCCTCGCCCTCGTTACCGGCATGGGAAGCGCAAGGATCTCGTCATATTCTATGTCCTCAGTATGCTCCGCGCGAACTATTGACATCACCCGACATCTCTCGTTCAGATTCTCATAAATATGATTAACCGTCATGTCATACAATCTGAACCCCATTATTATCAGCGCCTCATCGTATTCTGACACAGCCCTGAGCAGCTCGGCACCTGAACGACAGAGCGCCGCCGGCTCATAGCCGGAACCCTCAAGCATGACTCTTAGCTTTGACATTGCTTTTTCAGAGGAGAACGCAAGAATAATTCGCTCCAATACCTGACCACCACCATTCGTCTGTCTTTTACCGACATCAGTACTTCACAAGATAATTATCAAGCTCCCACTGGCTGATAGTGCGTCTGTATTGGTCATATTCCTCTGTTTTTTTACTGATGTACCTGTCAAGCATAAGGTCTCCCAAAAGCGAGAGTACAAGCTCAGAATTCTTCGCAAGAGCAAGCGCCTCATTCAGGCTCACAGGCATACGGCTAATTCCAAGCATATCCCGCTCTGTTTTCGATAGCTCACTCGCATTCATTGCAATGCTCGGCGGCAGCACTATACTCGGATCCTTTATCCCGGCAAGTCCTGCCTTGAGTATTGCCGCTATTGCAAGATACGGATTTGCCGTCCCATCCGGCGATCTGTACTGAATGGTGGTGCGCTCCGGTGTCCGTGCGCGTACAGCACGGATAAGCAAGGATCTGTTATCCTCTGACCATGAGATCAGGCAAGGCGCGTCCGCACCCGGAATGAACCGCTTATATGAGTTAACTGTCGGGTTTGTAAGGCATGCTATATCGCGTGTATATTTTAAAAGACCGGCTATGAACCGATACGCGGTCGGCGCAAACTTCTTCGTCTCCGGATCATAACGAAAAACATTTTCTCCGTCCCTCTCAAGCCACATACTAAGATGCATTCCCGATCCCCATTCGTTCTCGAACGGCTTCGGCATAAATGTGGCATGGAGTCCGTTGCGCTTTGCTATAGTCTTTATCACCATCTTTGCCGTAACTATCCTGTCAGCGGTCGTAAGCGCATCATCGGCGCCAAATGCTATCTCATGCTGACCGCGTGCCATCTCATGATGCGACGCCTCAACAGTATATCCCATCTCGCTTAATGTAAGACATATATCGCGTCTTACATTCTCGCCGTTATCGGCAGGCGCAAGGTCAAAATAGCTGCCCTCGTCATTCGTCTCCATTGTCGGTTTTCCGCGTTCATCGGTATTGAGTAAAAAGAACTCCAGCTTAGGTCCGATCTTCAGCGTATATCCGAGATCCTCCGCTTCTCTTATCACTCTTTCCAGCACAAGCCTTGGATTTTGCTTCAGCGGCTCGCCATCAGGTGTATATACATCGCATATAAGCCTTGCGACCTTACCGTTATGCGGCCGCCACGGAAATATAGTAAATGTCGAAAGATCCGGATGCAAATACAGATCGCTTTCCTCTATATATGCAAACCCATCCACCGCCGATCCGTCAAAAACACAGTTGTTTTCAAGCGCGTCATCAAGCTTATCGGTGGTAATGGCAAGGTTACGCATAGTTCCGAACATATCGGTAAATTGCAAACGTATGAATCGCACATCCTCGTCCTTAACTCTCTGCATTATAATATCCTTAGAAGTCATAATATAAGCCTCCTCACATAAATATAAAAGGGCGCAGCAAAATAAAGTGCACCCTTGCGTTAAATTCAGTGTATCACAATTGCTGTGATTTTTCAAGTGTTTTTTTATCTATCAAGAAATTAGTAACGATAAGTACTGATTTCTTAATAGCAAAAAAGTCTACCTATTGGAGTGAAGCGTTAGCGGAACGACCGTCCCGATAGGGACTTTTTTACTTTATAAGAAATTGCTCGTTTAGCGGGGTTACGTCGCTAACAAACGAGGAAAAATAGCGGTTTTAGACATAATCTGTGGCTGCCGCAGCCCCCAACCCCGTCACGTTTTCGCGTGCCACCCCTGCCCCGAGGCAGGGACAGCAGAGCATCGCCACCATCTCTCCACTAAACGAAACATAATCGACCTAGTCCGGCAGCGCCGGTTTGCTGCGCGTTCATCTACAGCCATAGCACTGCTGATGGGATGTT
>JAFRDB010000056.1 GCA_017404065.1 Clostridia bacterium | reverse complement strand
TAAACACGATCAAAGAAGTAAAGCCTATTGGCTTTACACCAATGTGTTTATTGATATCGGTGTGAAGCAAAGCCTACACGGCTTTGCACTTATGATATAATAAACACGATCAAAGAAGTAAAGCCTATTGGCTTTACACCAATGTGTTTATTGATATCGGTGTGAAGCAAAGCCTACACGGCTTTGCACTTATGATATACTAAACACAACCATTTACATAAAGGAAGATATACTATGAAAAGCTTAAGCGCAAAAATCATGACAGGTCTGCTTCGTTTCTGGCCGAAGCTGACCGCGGAGGAAAGTGAGCAGAAAATGCTCGCGGCACTGGAAGAGGGAGAAAAGCAAACTCCGCCGCCGAAGAATATCGTAACAAGATATGAGGATAGCGAAAACGGACGTGTCTTCTACGCTAACGAGAAGGGCGTATCGCGGTACACGGTTTTCTATATCCACGGCGGAGCATATCGCTATGACTTTATCGCGCCGCATTGGCAGTTTATTGAGAAGCTCGTGAAGGAAACGAACGCGCTTGTAATCGCGCCCGGCTACCGCTTAGCGCCGTTTGCGACTTATAAGGAAGCGTTTGATCTGATCGTTCCGCTGTATAAAAAGCATTGCGAGGAGCATCCCGAAAAAAAGATCATAATGATGGGCGATTCTGCCGGCGGCGGCCTTTCATTGGCGCTCGCAGAATATTTCAAGGCAGAGGGAATACGTTTGCCGGACGAGCTTGTTCTGTTCTCACCATGGGTAGATGTCTCAATGGAGAATGAACAGATCCCGGAGTACCAGCCGCTTGATCCTATGATCGCAGCACCCTCCGCGTCGGCTGTAGCAAAGCGTTGGGCAGGTGACATTGATATTCATGATCCGAAGGTAAGCCCGATATACGGCGATCTTACAGGTCTGCGGAACGTAACGGTCTTTCTCGGAACGGACGAGGTATTATACCCTGACGTGACAAAGATGTTTAATATGCTCGATAAGGACGTTTCAAATGAGCTGATCGTAGGAGAAGGCATGAACCACGTTTATCCGCTGAACCCGATCGAGGAAGCGATCCCTGCATGTCATAAGGTATTCCATATCGTAATGAGATAAGTCAAAAAAACAGATCCGGCAAATCCCGCCGAATCTGTTTTTTCTTGCTTTTTCTTTTATTATATGATAGAATGAATAAACAATTGACAGAAAGGTGATGTTTCAGATGAATATATTATTGATACTTGCATTCTTGTTTTTTATAGGATCTGTTTTCGGATGGGTATTGGAGCTCTTGTACAGACGCTTTATTTCAAAAAACAATCCGGAAAGAAAATGGATAAATCCCGGCTTTTGCGTTGGTCCGTATCTGCCGCTTTACGGCTCAGGACTGTGCATACTGTACCTTATGGCCGGAATACGTGAGCACATCGACCTGGGCAGCGACATAGCAGATACCGCTGTCCTGTTACTGGCTATGGCACTCGCCATGACAGTGATCGAATATATCGCGGGTATCGTATCTTATAAATACTATCACGTTCGTCTATGGGATTACTCTAATGAGTGGGGCAATATACAGGGTATAATCTGCCCGAAGTTTTCATTGATCTGGGGACTGCTCGGCGTCGCGTATTATTATCTGGTGCATCCCAATATCCTTGACGCGCTCGTATGGCTTTCACATAACCTCGCTATGTCGTTCTTTATAGGTATGTTCTACGGCATATTTGTGATCGATCTCGTTTACTCGACCAACCTCATCACAAAGCTCAAAAAGCTCTCGGATGAATATGAGATCGTTATACGCTTTGAAGAGCTTAAAGACCGCATCCGTACATATCAGGCTGAACAAAAAAGCAAATACCATTTCTTCCAGCCGTTCCGTTCCGACAGCACTCTTGCTGATCACATAAAAACGCTGCAGCAGGCTCAGCATGAGAAAAGAGCAAAAAGAAAACCAGCAAAAGCTGACAGAAAAAAGTGATTAAAAAAGGAGATCATTGAAAAAATAATCCACTGAAGAATTATATGAACATACTTATCGGCAGAGTTAAAGAAAACAAAAGAGGCAGCCTTTTCAGGCTGCCTCAGACTGTCGACAAATTGACCGGATCGCGCATACGATCATTCAAGGAGCGTGATCCAAAAGGATAGTTTCATAGAAAGAGCAACGGCGATCACATCGAGTAATCGCCGTTGCTGTGCGCTTTTGACGAAAACAAGCTCGTCGGCATAACAAATGCCGCTGTATCACTCATATATAATTCTCTTTTTGATTTTATTGCGTTTCTATCTTGTCTAAGAAGAAATCGCATTCATCCTTATTACATCTCCGTGCCTCGGACAGCTTTATATCGATATGGAACACGTGCTTGAGTTGATTTTCACTGTCACCGTAGCTATGGCATTGCGCATCGACACCAAGCGACCGAAGCCTATCATAAAACGGCTTTACCTGATTGGCCAGGAAATCTCCCGGTGCCGTCATTATAAAGCTCGGCGGGAAATCTCCTGTCACATGCTCCGCGAGATCGACCTCGGAATATTCCTCATCCGTTCCGCCGTTCGGGAAATAGACCTCGGCGAAGGAATCAAGCAATAGTTCCTCTCCGCGCACTAACCGATACATACCGCTATTAAGGGCGACCGCTTTCGGTACAAAGCCCTCGGGCGGCTTTATGGACATTTTTTCAGCATACACCGGATCGGTACAAAGGCAGCAATAGAAGCCAAGTATATTTGCCCCTACGCTGTCACCGACGGCAAAGATGTTATCTGTATCGAAGCCGTATAGACCGGCATTTTCCATCACCCAGTAAAATATACTATTCGTATCCACCAAGGGAGTCGGATGCTTATATTCAGGCGCAAGCCGGTAGCTGAAATTGACCACGGCAAAGCCCCTCTCTGCAAGGCTCATGCAGTAAAACTGCATGATATCCTTATTTCCGTATACCCAGCCGCCGCCGTGTACACTTACGATCACAGGCAATTTGCCGCTACTATCCTTAGGACGGTAAACATCAAGCACATTTCGCGTTTTATCCGCGCCATAGCAAATATTATCAAACCGCTGTATTCCGTCGGGCGTTACAAGCCCCTCATTACGCTTTGCGTCGTTCCGCTCGTTGCTGGCGCAAAACTCCTCCATTGATGTTATATAAAACATAGTTTTCGATCCATTCTTATATTTATTTTATTTTTTCTGTTCATTACAGATCCCAAACCGGTACACTGTTTTTTGAGTATATACCTCACCGGGTCTCAAAACAGTCGTCGGGAAATTCGGATGATTTATCGCGTCGGGATAATGCTGTGCTTCCATGCACAGACCGGCATTCTTGGGATAATGTATCCCGTTCTTCCCTTTCGGTACAGGGTCGAATTGGATATAATTCCCGCTGTAAAGCTGTATCGCCGGTTCGGTGGTAAATGCCTCCAGAGATATGCCGCTCCTTTCGCTTTTGGCGGTACCGATAGGCTTGAACTCGCCCTCTTTTCCGTCAAGGACCATATTGTGATCATAGCCCGTACATACTCTTAACGGCGGATAATCGTCGTAAAAACGAGTCCCGACAGCCTGCTCCTTTCTGAAATCAAGCGGTGTGTTCTCAACGGAAATGAGCCTGCCGGTCTGCGCAAAGGTTTCATCGTATTCTGTATAATTACTGCAATTGAGCCACAGCTTATGGTCAAGTACGGTCGAGCCGTCCGGACCGTTAAGATTAAAATAGCTGTGGTTTGAGAGGTTCAATATCGTCGGCGCGTCCGTTGTCGCCTTATATCTTATCTCCAATGCATTATCATCACGCAGCCTATAGCAAACCTCAACGGAAAGATTACCGGGGTAGCCTTCCTCCATATCAGGGCTGGTATACCGCAGTATAAGGGTATCGCCGTCTACGGCGGCATCAAACATCCTTTTGTTGAATACTCCGTGATTGTGATTTTCTCCCTCGTTTTTTTCAAGCTGGTATTCTTTGCCGTCAAGCATAAAGCGTGCATTCTTTATTCTGTTGGCACACCTGCCTACTATTGCGCCGTAAAAGCACGTGCCGTTCTCATAAGACAGAACGTCATCGTACCCAAGCACTACATCTGTCGATACGCCGTTTTTGTCAGGAACAATGATACTTTGTACCGTACAGCCGAGGTCGAGAATACGTACACTCATACCGTTACCGTTGCACAGTTCATAAGCAGTTACCTTTTGTCCGTCCTTTGTACGACCAAATTCTTTAGTTGAAACAGTTACCATTTTTTCCTCCACTATGTACTTTTATACTGTTCGGTTTAAAAAAATGGCACAAATATCCTGTTTAAATGTATGTGCTTGCTGTCAGACATACCAATAACTGTCAGTCCATTTTTTTAGTTATATAAATACATATAGATGCACAAATGCATTATATCATAAGGTTCAGACTATGTCAACTTATAATGAAAAAAAAAAACGGTTTTTGAAGAAAAAAATCCATGTGTTTTTGTATGAGTTAACAAATTGTCAATGATCAAATTTCAGTTTATCGGGGGGATTTCATCCCCAACTACGGCGTTTGTTCGCAAGCGAACACGCCTACGACACGGGGGCGTGTCGCTCACCCCGCGCCCCCCTCTGTGACAAACTGCATAATGTGCCGCGCCGGTTTGCTGCGCTCGGCGCTTTCATGTTTGCAGCTGTCTGAGATGCTCAAGGGCTTGGGGAAGTGTGTCTCACTCATTGCTTAGACGGCTTTTATGTACAGCTGTTACAGTGTTAACATAAATCGCATAGCTTTTGCTGTTGTAGTATAAACCGATGATCTTATCATTATGTCCGCTGTACCTAAAAGACAAATGCGCATTCGCGAGACACACTCCCCCAAACCTCCCATAAGCTTTGCTATGGCTTTGACTGAACGCGCAGCAAATCGGCGCTGCCGGAATCGGAAGATAAATTTCAGTTTATCGGG
>JAFRDB010000055.1 GCA_017404065.1 Clostridia bacterium | reverse complement strand
CCACCACCATCACCACGGTGAGGGCGAAGCGGAGGAGTACGGCATAGGCTCGTTTGTATATTATCGCCGTAAACCGTTCAAGATGAACAAGCTGAGAAAGTGGCTTAACGAGAGCTTCCCGAAGGGCGTTATCCGATGCAAGGGCATTGTATGGATAGACAAGGACAATGATATGTCGTTCGTATTAGAGCAGGCAGGAAAGCAGATACAGATGTACGAGAACGGACGCTGGTTCGCATCGGCGTCAAGAAAGCAGCTTGCGGAGTTTGTTAAACAGGATCCGTCGATAATGAATAACTGGGATGAAAAGGTTGGCGACAGGATGATAAAACTTGTTTTCATCGGTCAGAAGCTTGATAAGGAAGCGATATCCGCCGAGCTGGATACGATTTTGAAGGATATATAACAAAAGAGCATTCACAGAATTATAAATGCAAAAAAAAACAAAGGAGGATACGCCTATGAAATTCAATACCAATATGCACCGCGACATTCAGTCAATAATGTTTACAAAGCAGGAGATAGATCACATGGTCTATGAGCTTGCGCATCAGATCAACAGAGATTATGACGGCGAGGAATTGATCGCTGCGGTCATCTTAAAGGGCAGTATGATGTTTGCCGCCGATCTTATCAGATGTCTTACGATGAATGTTAAGCTGGACTTTATGCAGGTATCAAGCTACGGCAGCGGAACGGAGTCGAGCGGCGTGATAAAGGTTAAGAAGGATCTTGATAACGATGTTAATGGCAAAAACGTTCTTATCATTGAGGATATAGTAGACAGCGGAAGAACTCTCAGTCTGATCTGCGAGGATCTTGAAAAACGCGGAGCGAAGTCGGTAAAGATAGTAACATTGCTGTCAAAGCCGGCAAGGCGCGTTGTCAACGTGAAGGTTGATTACATAGGCACAGATATACCCGATGAATTTGTTGTCGGCTACGGTCTTGATATGGACGAAAAATACCGCCAGCTGGACTATGTGGGTATATTAAGACCCGAGGTATATATGTAATCAATGGGCAAGGGCGTAAAATTTTAAGCTATGCCTATTGACTAAATTATGAAAATAATGTATAATAATATTAAATATTGAAAGGAGTTTTCTTAAAATGAAAATAGCATTGATTAATGAAAACAGCCAGGCGGCAAAAAACAGCATCATTGATGCAACACTCAGAAAGGTGGTTGAACCGCTCGGTCATACAGTGGACAACTATGGTATGTACACAGCGGAGGACGAAGCGCAGCTTACTTATGTGCAGATCGGTATTCTTGCGTCTATCCTTCTTAACTCAGGCGCGGCAGATCTCGTTATCACAGGCTGCGGCACAGGCGAGGGCGCAATGCTCGCGTGCAACTCATTCCCCGGCGTGCTTTGCGGTCATGTAGTTGATCCGACAGACGCATACCAGTTCACACAGGTAAATAACGGCAACTGCATAGCAATGCCTTTCGCAAAAGGCTGGGGCTGGGGCGCGGAGCTCAATCTCCAGTATGTGTTTGAAAAGCTCTTTGTTGAGGAGTGGGGCGGCGGTTATCCGAAGGAGAGAGCTGTTCCGGAGCAGAGAAATGCAAAGATACTCAACGAGGTAAAGAAGGTTACACACCGCGATCTGTTAGACATACTCCCGGCGCTCGATCAGGAGCTTGTAAAGGGCGCAGTAGCGGGTGAGAAGTTCAAGGAGCTGTTCTTCGCTAACGCTAAGTGTGATAAGATAAAGGATTATATTTCTACGATAGTAGACTAAGTTTGGATAAAATCGTCCATATAAACGATTATGTAACGAGGCGGATCACCGCCTCGTTATTTTTTGCTTTATAAGAAATTGCTCGTTTAGTGGCTTTAGATGAAATCTATCTCTGCCGTACCCCAACCCGACCTTTTCAAGCACAGCTTGAAAAGCCTACCTGGGATGCCAACCCGAGCAGGTCTCGGAGAGACCGAACAGGGCTGCCCCAAGGCAGGGACAGCAGAGCATCGCCGCAAGCATCTGTTTCATAAACTGAATTTTATCGGACTGAGAGGGGTGCAGGGGGAACGCAGTTCCCTCTGCAACTACTTACTTCTTCCCCCCCAAGAATGGGGGGTCAGGGGGGTTGATATGCCGTCAGGCAT
>JAFRDB010000054.1 GCA_017404065.1 Clostridia bacterium | reverse complement strand
GCGTCGTAACCCCCAATCCGACCTTTGCGAACGAGTTCGCAAAGCCCACCTTGCCCCAGGGCAAGGACAGCGGAGCATCGCCAAAAGAATGCGCAAGGACAGGCTGCGCCGCCCACTAATCTCCCCGATAAACTGAAATTTACGTTTTTTCACATAAAAATCCCTCATTAAAACCGTATATTTTTAAATATTTTATATTGAATAAATTTATGATGTATGTTATAATATAAATATCTATCCATCAAAAAACGGTGCAAGTTTTGGGAAAGGATCTAATGGTTATATAGATGGAAATTGAATATTCAAAGCAAGCAAAAAAGGATATAAAAGAATTAAACGAACCGATCAAAGGCAGAATAAAAAAAGCAATAGAAAAAATACCACAGGGCGATATACGAAAGCTGAAAGGTTATATGAACATTTACCGGCTTAGAGTTGGCGGTTACAGAATAATATATAAGGCAACGATAGACGGCATATACGTAGAAGCAGTTTTGCCGCGTGGTTCGGCATATAAGAATATTTAAGGAGGATGCGTCATGAGTAAAGAAGCATTGATAAGCTTGATAGACAACGTAGACGAAAAAGAATTCGACCTGCTATATCAAGTCATTTTGAAATTTGTGAAAGAGGTTCCGGCATACGAGGACGAGATACAAGCCATCGCCCAAGCAGAAACGGAATATTTAAACGGAGAAGTATATTCACATGATGAGGTTTGGGGATAATATTATTATATAACAATTCCTCCCCTTCGGAGCTACGACTCAAAAGGGAATTAAATAGATAGTTAATGCAATATAATAATTACCAAGCTAATAAAAAAGCTAAGAATCTGTTGTTATTCGGAACAAAAAAACACGGCATAGCGTACCGTGACAAGGTCTCGGGCGCGATCCGCGAATAAAAAAATTAAAACTATCAAAAAGGAGGTGATCGTATGCGCGGTACATATTGCAAAAAATGCAACCGGTTTTATTTTACGAACAAAGCAGAGCACTACTGCCGCAAATGCGGCAGTATCCTGAATGATATCCCACCCGATTATAAAGAATTTACGAATATGCCGCTGACAGAGCGGTATAAGCTCGCGTATAAGCTGACAAATAATTAGCTACTTTTTCATATACTCCTTATACGCCGTCTGCGCCTCGTCTATATCGGGTGCAATGATGAGCACAACGGTATCCTTATATGTATTTATCACCGCGCTCTCAAGCTTGCTCACCTCTGTCGGGCGGAATGACTCGTAATCCTCAATAAGCTCACTGATATGCGCGGTGAGCTTTTCTTTTACGGTATTGGGGCTGTATGTCTTTATAACGGCAAGCTCGTCACAGCACGCCTTCGTGCTTACATACGCGCTCATTTGCTCGTAGTCGTTCGGATTCATCATAAAATAATTCTCCGCGCACGTCTGATCAAGCTCGGTCAGCGTTTCGTCAAATGCTATGCTTTGGCTTAGCGCCGCTGCCATATCGTTCGCGTCTATATCCTTCTTTGTGCCGCATGAGCACAGGATGAGCGATATCGACAGCGCCGCCGCCATTCTCTTTATTATTTTCATATTTATGACCATTAAATCCTTTCACAAAGCCGTTTGGGGGATCTGATGTGAATATATCCCTTTCCGATCCTTAATTATTATTTTGCTGTGCCGAATCCTTTAATACATTCACTGTCGTCTGCGGTGTAGGCGCCGTGTTCTGCTGCACCTCCGACTCAGCTGTCACCTTCGGCTCAGCTGTCGCCGCCGGTGTTGGCGAGGCAGCCGTTTTTGTATCCTCATCGCCGCCGGGCAGACTGTTTTCCGCCGAAGAGCTGTTCGTTTCTCCGTCAGGCACGTACGAATTATTTACCATGAACCACAATAGGTCTGTAAGACATCCTTTATTAAGGCTTACCCCGTCATGCGAAACTCCGTCCGCAAGATAGCGATTGCTGTTTGCAAGCGCCATAACGCTGTCGACATAGAACACCTTGTTGTCCTCGGCTATATTTTCTATCTGCCTGTTATAATCAGTGATGTTCTGTATCGTTGCACCGTACAGCCCCGCATCGGATGCCGTCTTTGATGACGGCGGGATACCGATCACATATATCTGCGCGTTCGGCTGATACGTCTTGACCTTCTCCACAAGCTCCCCGTATCTCGTCTTAAAGCTCTGCGGATCCGCAAGCCCAAGCTCTCCCGAACCGAAGGATAAGAATATCTTGCTGAATTTTGTACTCTTTAACGCGTCCGCCGCCGGTACTGTTCCGTAGCCGACAGCAGTATTATATACATTATCGAGATCAAGCCGCACCGAGGTATAAAAGCTTGCGTTCGGAACAAGTCCGTACATATTTATCGCGTCTGCTACCGCGTCGCCCAAAAATGCAGTGTTCTCAAAAAATGACTGGTTTATATCGTCTATACTGTGCACAGGAGTATATACTGCCGATTGCGGCTCTGCCGGTATCTCTCCCGCAGCTCCGCCGCTCGTCTCTGTCGTTTGCCGAGCATTGCCGGCACTTTCCGAATCCGCCGGACTTGATGTTTTGTATCCGCCGCCGGAGCAAGCCTTCGTCACGGCAACTATCACTACCGCTATTACGGCAAGCACTACCACGAGCGCGACGATCCTGCGGCGCACGAGCCGCCTTTTCCGCTCCGCGCGCCGTCTCTCCTGCTCGCGCCGCCACATCCTTTGTGATTTATTCATCTTTATCTCCATTCCTTCGGTTATTCTTTGCTCAGCAGCTCCAAAGCCTTCTTGTATTGCGTATCCTCATCTCTGGGGATTTCCGTCACATAGCTGTCCTTATATTTTTCGGGCAGCTCTACGGTATGATCCGGCTCAATACCGATACCGTGGATGCACACACCCTTCGGCGTATAATACTTGGCTATGGTCATTGACATTCCCGATCCATCCGAGAACGGGTATACCGTCTGCACTATGCCCTTACCATAGCTCGTTGTTCCGACCACTTCAGCACGGTCATAATCCTTCAGCGAGCCTGTAAGTATCTCAGCCGCGCTTGCACTGTTACCGTTTATAAGCACAACGATCGGAATATCCAGCTCAGCAGAGTCAGAGCTGTAATCCGTGCGCTTTCCCGTCTTTGTCTCCGTATAGGTAACTATCCCCTCCGGAAGGATATAGTCCGCGATCTTCACAACCACACTCAGCACACCGCCGGGATTATCGCGAAGGTCTAATATAAGCTTTTCCATACCCTTTTCTTCAAGCTCCTCGATATTCGAAACAAACTCCTTATAGGTGTCCTCGTCAGAGCCGTCATTGCCGGTGTTGAATTCGCTCAAGCGCATATAGCCTATGTTATCCGTAACCATTTCAGAACGAACCGAATGAGCCGAGATCTCCCTCCGCTCTATCTCCGTTTCCATGATCTTGCCGTCTCTCTCGGTCTTGAGCTTTACCTTTGTCCCCGCCTTGCCGGAGCGTATGCTGCTAACGCATGCGTCCATCTCGTCTCCGGTGTATTCGGTACCGTCCACGGCAAGAATATAATCACCCGGAAGCAGTCCCGCCTCGCGCGCGGGCGAATCCTCGGTAGGCGCGATGATAACGATCTTATCCTCCTCCTCGTCAACGGAGATAACTATGCCTATCCCGACATAGCTGTCCTCTACCTCTCCTAAATATGACTCGAATTCATCGGAGTCATAGTAGTGCGTATAAGGCTCGTCGAGCGCGTCTACATAAGCCTTTACAGCCGCCTCATCCATCGCCTTTCTGTCATAGTCATCATAAAGATACTCTCCCTTGATGTGCGCATTCACCTTCGCAAGCTTTGCCGCAAGAGTGCTGCCATCCTCATCCGGCGCAAGATCGTTGCTGCCGTAAAAGACGGTGCAGGCAACGAACACGGCAGTTGCTGTTATTGACGCTACCGCCAGATACTTAAAAAAATTCTTCAACGTAATGTCTCCTTCGTGAAAATGAAGCTCGATACCCATTATATATACAGAAAAAATTGCTCTCAGCAACCCACGGAAAGCAGATCGCTGAGCGCAATTGTTTTTTTCATCCTCTCGTATATTAACGGAGCTGATAGACGTTATTTACAGAGCGCTTCATTAAATATTCATCGGATTTGAAATAAGATACTTATGCACCATCATCGCTACCTTGAATACGATCGCCTGATCGAACTTTCTGAGATCGAGACCGGTGAGCTTGTATATCTTCTCAAGCCTGTACACAAGCGTGTTTCTGTGTACAAAAAGCTGTCTTGATGTCTCGCTGACATTGAGATCGTTTTCAAAGAATTTGTTTATGGTAAGTACGGTTTCTTCATCAAGAGTCGTCAGGTCTCCCTTCTTGAATACCTCTTCAAGGAAAAGCTCGCAGAGCTTTATCGGAAGCTGATATATAAGTCTGCCGATACCGAGATTATCATAGCTTAAAACATTCTTCTCCTCGGAGAATACCTTGCCTACCTCGATAGCGATCTGTGCCTCCTTATAGGAGTTATTGAGCTCATTGATATTTGCGGCTACGCGTGACATACCGACAACTATCGGTTTCATCAGATCCGCCGTAACGGTATCGTAGATCTGGTGCGCCATCTGCTCTATCGCTTCGACTTTAAGCATCTCCTTCAGCTCTTTTATAAGCACTATGTTATTGGCGTCTATGCTGATGACAAAGTCACGCTCCTTATCGGGGAACATATTCCTTACCACCTCATAGATCCCGCTCTCTGCGGAGCTTGCGACCTTTATAAAGAATACGGCTCTTGGCACATCCGTTTCAACGTGCAGCTCGCGCGCCTGCTGATGAAGATCGAACGAGATAAGATTATCAAATATTATGTTCTGCATGAAGTTTGTCTTATCATACTTTTCATCATAATAATGGCGAACATTATTAGACGCTATCGCAACAGCATTACAGCAGTACTTTGATGCCTCATCGGTGCCGTCAACATAAACAACATACTCGGCGTACGGCTTGTTTGCCATTGAACGGATAGTATATCCGTCACGGAACAAAAGCTTGTCGCTGCTGGACGCAGACATTACAAGTCCGTCTATAACCTCACTGTCCGGCTCCTTTCCCACACTTGCAAGAACAAGCCCCTGCGAATCGATCACTCCGAAGCTTTTCTGGAATACTTCCGCCATCTGAGTTACAATATCCTGAAACGCTTTACTTATCATATCATCTGCCTCCATTGACGTTCTGTCTTTTCTGAAATCAAATATACTATCACATATATATTATACACTATATTTTCCGATATTTCAAGCACTTTTTACAAAAATTTTTTTCTATAGCATAACTGCAGCTGCCGTAAAGTTGTCGCTGTTCTCAGGCGCCGCCTCCTCTCTTATTGACAGCATTTCGCTCAGCCAATCATGGGTGGTATACGCACCTTTTAAGGTCTCCTCCATCTGCGGCTCTCTAACGTGCTCCCACCAGCCGTCGGTGCATACAAGAAACGCCGCGCGGCTGTCGACCCTTACCGGCTCGCTGATATCCGCTTTGCCAAACGCCGCGCCGAGCGCGTTCGTGAGCTTGTTCTGCTTATCGCTATGCCTTATATCGTCATACTCTATCTCGCCGCTTATAAAATCGGCAAACGCGAGCGACTGGTCCTCTGTGACCTCAGCTATCATATTATCCTCAAACAGATATATGCGCGTATCGCCCACCGTTGCCCACATAGCGTTTCTGCCCTTTATCAGCAGTATAGCAATAGTGGTTGACATGTGCACAAGCGTCGGTTCTGTCTCCGCCTTTGCCATGACAGCGCCGTTTGCCTCCTCCACAAGCTTTTTGAGCGTGTCAGCGGAAAATTTCGGCTCCGACTTGAAGCTGCGTATTACTGCCTCCACCGCCGCGCCCGACGCTATGCTGCCGCCGTTGTGTCCGCCAAGCCCGTCGGCAACGACAACACACTCTATGCCGCCGGCATTGACCTCGCCCCAGGCATCCTCGTTCACAGGGCGTCCGCCTTTTTTTGTAACTCCGCTAACAAGCATATTATTCCGCTGCCTCCTCTGAGATATTTTCTGCCGGCTCCGGCTCTGTCACTACCGCCGGTGATTCCACCGGCTCCTGTGTTTGTGTTGCCTTATCATTTATCGCGCGCTCGCCGCCGTTGATGATAAGTATATATGTACCGAGTGCCGCCGCTATAACGAGCAGCACGATGATAAGCACCGCCGGCCATGTCCGTTTATGCCGCTTTTTCCTGTCCTCATAAAGACGTCTGTATTTTTCCGCCGCCGCGGAATCCTCCGCCTTTATGGCGTTCCGCATACGGATGTAGTTATAATCCATACTTATGACCGTTAACTCCTTTCGCAAAACCGTTCGGGGGAAATACCCCTGTTATGAAAGTTATATTATCTTGCTGCTGTCGAGCAGAAGCGTTACCGGGCCGTCATTTAACAGCTCCACCTTCATATCCGCTCCGAACTCGCCGCTCTTTACATCAATGCCGCTTTCGGCTATATATTCTTTAAACCGCTCATATAAAGCATTCGCGCCCTGCGGCTCCATCGATGCCGCAAAGCTGGGTCTGCGCCCCTTCCGGCAATCGCCGTAGAGCGTGAATTGTGATATGACAAGCACGCTCCCGCCGACATCCGTTACGGAAAGATTCATCTTGTCCTCGCTGTCAGAAAATATGCGAAGCCCTATTGCCTTATCGGCAATATATTTCATATCCGTCTCTGTATCGCCCTCGCCGACACCTAAAAATATAAGCAGTCCGTTTCCGATCTCACCGACCGTCTCACCGTCCACCTTGACGCTTGCGCGTGTGACGCGCTGAACAACCGCTCTCATTCGCTGTCATATCCCCTTTCCTCTATCTCCTTCTGCAAAGCCTCCCACTCCTCCATGAGCGTATCCTGCTCCGCGCGTTTCTCTTCCGTTTTATCCGACAGCTCACTCAGCCTGCCGAAGTCGGTGGCGTTCTCCGCCATCTCACTCTCCAGCGCCGCGATCTCAACGTCAAGCGCCTCTATCATATCCTCTACCCTTTGAAATCTGCCGAGCACACGCCGCTTCTCCGCCGCCTGCCGCTTCTGCTCCTTATAATCCGCGCTGCCGCCCTTCTCCGCCGCCTGCGCTGCCGTTTCCCCGGTCTGCCGCCGCGCCTTCATCTCGGCGTAATCGTCATAGCCGCCGATACTGCTTATCAGCCCGTCCGCGCTCATGCCGAGCACGCGGTCAGCAAGCTTATTGATAAAATAACGGTCATGCGATACCATGAGCATCGTTCCGTCATAGTCCATAAGCGCCTTCTCCAGTGCCTCGCGCGAATCTATATCGAGATGGTTTGTAGGCTCGTCCATGATAAGGAAATTCACAGGCCGAAGCATAAGCTTTGTCAGCTCCACTCTCGCCCGCTCGCCGCCGGAGAGCTTTTTTATCTCCTTGAACACGTCCTCGCCGCGGAACAGAAATACCGCGAGCGCGTTCCTTATCTCCGTTTCGGTCATATCCGGATATTCGTCGTGCACCTCATCAAAAACCGTCTTTTCCGGATCAAGATTCTCCTGTATCTGGTCGTAGTAGCCGATACGAATATTTGCGCCTATCCTTATTTCGCCCTCCGTGGGCGGGTATATGCCGATTATATCCTTTATCAGCGTAGTCTTGCCGCAGCCGTTCGCGCCGAGCAGAAACACCTTCTCGCCCTTTACTATATGCGCGCTGCATCCGCCGAAGATCCGTTTCTCTCCAAAGCTCATGCCGACCTCGTCGAGGATCAGAACATCCTGTCCCCCGCCCGGCAGAGCCGTAAAGCCGAAGCGCATATCCGCCTGCTTCCTTTGCGGCGCTTCAAGCGTGCCTTCGAGCTTTTCTATGACCTTCAGCTTGCTCTCGGCGGTCTTTATATTCTTTTCGCGGTTCCACCGCCGCTGCTGCTCAACTATACCCGTAAGCCGCTCTATCTCGCGCATGGTGTTGCGGTAGCTGCGCTCCTCCGTCTTGCGCTCCGTCTCGCGCTGACGCGCATACTCGCTGTAGCCGCCGGAGTATGTCCGAAGCCGCCCTGCCGACAGCTCAAAGGTACGGTTTGTGACCTTGTCAAGAAAGTATCTGTCGTGGGATATTATTATAAACGAGCCGCGATACGATGAAAGAAATCCTTCAAGCCATTCCACCGCATCTATATCGAGATGGTTCGTCGGCTCATCGAGCAGAAGAAGATTGACGTCCGACAGAAGCAGCCTTCCCAATGCGACCCGCGTTTTCTCCCCGCCGGAAAGCTCCGAAACACATCGCGAAAACTCTGCCTCGGAAAAGCCCAGACCGGTAAGCGCCGATGCCGCGCGGCTGCGGTACTGATAGCCGTCAAGGTCCTGAAACCTTTCGGTCAGCGCAGTCTGCCGCACTATAAGCGCGTCCGTATCATCCGCGCCGCTTTCAAGCTCAAAGCGGATATCGGTAAGCTCGTCCTCTATCCGGATGAGCTCGGAAAACGCGCCGAGCATCTCGTCCATTATAGTATTCTCACTGTCCGTTACGCTGTACTGGTCAAGATAGCCGATGCGGAGGAGCTTGTTCTTATACAGCTCGCCGCTGTCATATTCCATTGTGTCGTTTATTATCTTAAAAAGCGTTGACTTACCCGCGCCGTTCACACCGACAAAGCCGATCTTGTCACCCTCGTCCACCCGAAACGACACGCCGTCAAACAATGTTTCGTCAAGAAACATCTTTTTAAGCCCGCTTGCGTTAAGCAATACCATCTGCAATTCTCCATAGCCTAAATTTATTCAGTTTATATTATACACCATCGACCGGAAAATTTCAAGTACTAAATATACTGTTGTATGCTATGGATTTTGAATATTTATAATTCTCAAAAGAATCAAGCACATCCTGTGAAAGCGTATCAGGATATTTCTTGACAACATCAAGGAAATCTGCTATACTAATAGTAGATGGTGACGTGCCAAGGGGAGCCGCTGACGCCGGTGAACCCTGCTGGACTGTAGTGGTCTTCAGAGCGTCACCATCTGAGCCGGTATTATTACGTCTCTCGTCAGAAAGACCGTGCAACGAACTGACGCTATCGGCGGTAAATTCGGCTGGGTTGTAGTGACCTTCAGAGCGGTCTTTTTTTTTGCTCTTATTGCATACAAAACATCAACCGGAAAATTTCAAGTACTAAATATACTGTCGTATGCTATGGATTTTGATTGTATCTGAGAGTTGAATCGTAAATTTCAGTTTATCGGACTCCCTCCGTCAGCCCTTACGGGCTGCCACCTCCCTCAAGAGCGAGGCAAGAATGTGTGTGGTAGCCCGATACACTTGGCTCCCTCTTGAGGGAGCTGTCGAACGGAGTGAGACTGAGGGAGTTAAACTGAAATTTGCCGTTCAACCCCTAAAAAAATTTTCATAAATTTCAAAAAACACTTGCAATCCGAAAACACTTGTGCTATAATGATTTATGGTGTGCAGCGCATACTCTTTATTTGTGCTGTAATGGGACATGGTTTTAAGATATGTCCAAATAAATTCAAGGAGGTAACGCTAATGAAGCAGGGTATTCATCCGGATTATGAGCAGACAACGATAACTTGCGCTTGCGGCAACGTGATCGCTACAGGCTCAACACAGAAGAACATCACGGTTGAAATTTGCTCAGCGTGCCATCCGTTCTTCACAGGCAAGCAGAAGCTTGTCGACACGGGCGGCAGGGTTGAGAAGTTCAACAAGCGCTTTAACAGAGCGCCGAAAAAGTAATTCAAATTCGGCAATTTTAAAAAATCAGTTTGAAAGAGGAACCCTTGTCTTGGTTGTGCGACTCACCAACGGCTTCCCGGCACAGGGCGATAGTTATTTATAGGAGGTGACTTTGAAATGACAAAGGAACGTAAGCAGGAGATCATAAAGAATTTTGCTACACACGAGGGTGACACAGGTTCACCGGAGGTTCAGGTTGCATTGCTCACAGAGCGCATCAACCACCTCAACAATGACCACCTTAACGTACACAAGAAGGATCATCACTCAAGAAGAGGTCTTCTTATGATGGTTGGTCAGAGACGCAGACTTATGAACTACCTCAAGGCGCAGGATATCGAAAGATACAGAGCCCTTGTCGCAAAGCTCGGTCTGAGAAAGTAAGAGTATACTAAGCCGGGCAAAATCATTTTGTCCGGCTTATAATTTAAGGGGTTATGTCGGAATTATCAATTCATAATGCAGAATACAGAATATTTGCGGTATTCTGCGTTGTGCATTATGCATTGAGCCCGACATATCTCCGCAACAAAATGCCTGACGGCATATCAACTCCCCCTACCTTTAGCGACGCCCTTGTTTGCTTTTGCAAACAGGGCTACGACACGCAAGCGTGTCGTTTACCTCAATCTTGAGGGGGAAAGATGGTGCGGGCTGCGCCCGCGCCTGCTCGGGGCTGTCGGTCAGCTACGGCGTTTGTCTGGTCGGACGCAAGCGTCCTGCTCGACCTGGCATCCCGGTTCGCTGACGAACACGCCTACGAAATGCAAGCATTTCGTTCACCCGAAACCCACTAAATGTGCAATTTCGTATAAAGTAAAAAACAGAAAGGAATCTCAGAGATATTTTTGAAAACTCCAGAAAATGTGAAACAACACTTGCAGGCAGACCGTTTTCAG
>JAFRDB010000009.1 GCA_017404065.1 Clostridia bacterium | reverse complement strand
TTGTTTGGGAATGCCCCAACTGCGGCAACCGCGATGAGGACTATCTCTCGGTAGCGCGCCGTACCTGCGGCTATATCGGAACACAGTTCTGGAATCAGGGACGCACACAGGAGATAAAGGACAGAGTGCTGCATCTGTAATCGGTTTATTTAAGGGGGACTCCGTCCCCCTTAAACCCCTTAAAATTTATTACTGATTTTTTACTGTTTTTTAAATTTTTTTAATTAAACTTCTTGACACAATACAAATTTTACTGTATAATATTATTGCTGAATTTTCTGTTTGATAATAATATTCTCGTGTTTGACCGCGTTTTGCGGAAGTGGATTCAGGCGCGGGGATTTATTATAAATATTTAAATATTTATTAAAAAACTTTCTTAAAGGAGGAGATTTTTTATGAATTTGAAGAAATTCATAAGCGGCGTTAGTGCGCTCACTATCGCTGCAAGCGCGTTCGCTGCTATGGCTGTAACGGCAAGCGCAGCGGGCTACACACGTACCCTTACAGATCAGTATGCGGTTAAGGGCTATGTTGCAGACACACTCTATAATTTCCAGACCAATACTCCGGAAGTACTTCCGACCGAGGGTGATCTTCGCTATCGCGATGGCGGTATATGGGGACTTCACAACTTCGGCAGCGGCACACGCAGCGGCGTGGTAAGTATACCTGTTGACGAAGGCGACATCGTCGTTTTAGAAGCATATACTGCGAATGATACTACAACAATAGATGCAGGTACAAAGAACGACACTCTTTCAAGTGGTAAATATTTCGTATATAACATCACAAAGACTGCTGATAGTTTTACAATAACTACAGCAAGATACGGCGGCGTAATTGCAGCTCTTACCATGAACGTTGATCCGGACGCTCCGGCTGAGAGTCTTGCGGTAGAGTACAAGTCCGGTAATACCGTGGTTTATACTGATGATTCCATAGATCTTACAGGTAAGCACGTTGGCGATACAATGACTGTTCCGTTCAGAGCTTATGTTCAGGACGCAAGCGGCAATCTTTATCAGACAACAAAGAACAGCTCCAATCCTTGGTACGGCGATTCTGTTACACTTGCAGCTGACACTGTAGTTACAAAGGCTGTTACTCCTGTTGGCATCGAAGGTACAGTTGAGTTTTTTGAGGACTTTGACGGCACCGCAGATCAAAATGCGGACATCAGAGCTTCATACATGAAGGCTAATAACAACGCTTATTATAAGTCGGCAAGCGAGATCCCTGCAGGCGTTTATACATTCATCATTGGCGTTATGAACAAGGGCAGAACCTCAAGCGTTGTTGTTGGCGATACGACCGTATTTGAAGCAAGCTCGATCAATTCGAACTCTTGGCAGACAAAGATCGTAGAGGACGTTACGATAGCTGAAGACGGTTATGTAGAGTGCGCTAAGGGCGGTAGTAATACAGTAGATTGCTATGACTATATCATAGCTATAAAGACAGCTGATCTCCCTGCAACGACAACGGAAGCAGGCTTCACATACAAGACAACGATCGAGAAGCTTACAACCGGCACAGTTTCACTCACGATCGTAGCTACAAACGGTGAAGAAGAAAAAGAAAGCACGATCGATATTACAGATAAGTTGGAAGGTTTTGCAGGTGATCTTATGCTCGCGGTTGTCATCGATGAGATTCCGGAAGGCATAACAATTACATCGGCAAGCATAAGCTTAGACTAATCGGAGGTGGACATAATGAGAAAATTTTATTCAGAGCCCACAATGGATGTTAACGTATTTGACGTTGAGAACATCGTAACAGTGTCACAAGGCACATCGACAGATGTTGAGCAGATCACAGAAGAAAACGGCTACGCAAAGGTAACTGTTGGCTTCAACGAGTTTAACATCGTATTCTAATAATTTAATAACAATAGAGGGCGGAAATCCACACGCCCTCTTTTTTTGCGCAGCTTGGCGGAGCAGCGCCGGGAAATTGCCTGATAAATTTTGGTTTATCGGACTGATGTTTGAGGTGCGGCTCTGCTGTCCCTGCCCCGGGGCAGGGTGGGCTTTTCAAGCTTTGCTTGAAAAGGTCGGGTTGGGGTACGGCAGAGATAGATTTCATCTAAAACCGCTAATTTATCATATTTTTTAGCGTCGTAAACCCCAATCCGTCACGGCTCCTATCGTCGCCGCGCCACCTTGCCCTCGGGGCAAGGACAGCGGAGCATCGCCAAAAGAATGCACAAGGACAAGCTGCGCCGCCCACTAACTCCCCTACAAACTGAAATTTATCGTATTACTTCGACAGCGCACGGGGATTTGGGGCAGTGACTCATTCTACCACAAGTTGTCGGCAATGCTCTGCTGTCCCCCAAAGACCAAGAATGAGGCCCCGTCCGGCTTTAGGAAAATTTATCGTAAAAATCGGAAATTTTATCGTCTACAAATCCGAGCGCCGGAGTGTTATAATATAGACAATAATTATCCCGTGCCGAGCCGGAGGAGCCGGCTGTGGATTACGGCGGGGATGTATTATAATATTTATAAATATTTTAAATCAACTCAAAAGGAGGAGTTTTGTTATGAATTTTAAGAAATTCATAAGCGGCGTTAGTGCGTTCGCTATCGCTGCAAGTGCATTCGCAGCTATGGCAGTTACGGCAAGTGCTACCGACTATAATGAGAGCATAACATTAGGAGCCGGCAACGGTTACAACATCGCAAACTATAACAGCAACGGTGTAGCTACAGCAAAGACAGGTATAACGTATGCTGCTCTTAGGGCAGACTTAAGCGAATTGACGGATATTGAAGATGCTACATCGGTAACCGTAGAATTTGATGCGGCTACATATCAAAACAACGTAGTTGCATTCGGCTTTGGTGATGCGGCACAAAGAACCACGATCGCGGATGGTTCCGGCAACTTTAAAACAGGCGGTCTTGCTATGTTCTTTGGTTCTGTAAACGGTTCAGAATTCAGAGCTTATGATGTAAAATCAGGCTCAAACAAGAACATTGGTTCCGGTTTCTTCGGAAAGGTCGTTCATGCGAAGGTCAGATTTAACAAAGAAGCAGGTACGTATGACTATGAGCTCTCTCAAGGCAGTAATAAGCTTTCACAAACCGGTATTGCAACGGATATAGGTAATCTTACCTATGTAGAAGCATATACAAAAACAGCAGGTGCTCAGATGATGTTCAAGAACATCAAAGTATCATACACAGTAGAAGACGCTCCGGCAGTGACAACAGAAGCAGGCTTCACATACAAGACAACGATCGAGAAGCTTACAACCGGCACAGTTTCACTCACGATCGAAGCTACAGACGGTGAAACAACACAAGAAAGCACAGTTGATATCACAGATAAGTTGGAAGGTTTTGCAGGTGATCTTATGCTCGCGGTTGTCATCGATGAGATTCCGGAAGGCATAACAATTACATCGGCAAGCATAAGCTTAGACTAATCGGAGGTGGACATAATGAGAAAGTTTTATTCAGAGCCCACAATGGATGTTAACGTATTTGACGTTGAGAACATCGTAACGGTGTCACAAGGTGCACCGACAGATGTTGAGCAGATCACAGAAGAAAACGGCTACGCAAAGGTAACGGTTGGCTTCAACGAGTTTAACATCGTATTCTAATATAATTTAATAACAATAGAGGGCGGAAATCCACACGCCCTCTTTTTTTGCGCAATTTTTTTGCGAAGCAGCACCGGGGGATTGCCTGATAAATTTTGGTTTATCGGGGAGATAGTGGGTGGGCGCAGCCTGTCCCTGCCCTGGGGCAAGGTGGGCTTTTCAAGCTTCGCTTGAAAAGGTCGGATTGGGGTTCACGGCACTAAAAAATGAGATAAATTAGCGGCTTTAGATAAAATCTATCTCTGCCGTAGCCCCCAACCCGCCTCGCAAGCTCGGC
>JAFRDB010000008.1 GCA_017404065.1 Clostridia bacterium | reverse complement strand
TTTAGATTTACCGCTATTACCGTTAATTTTACTTGCTTTTCAACACTGACCAACCCGTACCCTCCGGCACGAGCTAATCCATGAAACCGCTTCATCTCCGCATTTTTTGGCTCTATTATGGCGCGGTTTTTGTATTTTTCCTTGAATTCGTCTGTCTTTTCCCGTTGGCTGTATTCATAATATTCCGGCGCGTTTTCGCCTATGTTTAATATCTTGCCAACTGCTGTAGCTTTTCCTATGCACTCTTCGCGTCTTGGGCATTTCCGGCATTGCTCTCTGTTAAAATAATATTTGTACCCATGCCATTCTTTACCTTGTTTCATTCTTGAAGTCGCTTTTTTCTTGTAGGTTTCATTACCCTGCACGCATGACCATGTATCACTGTCTTTTGTGTATGAATATAAGTCCTCGTTTATCTTGTAAGCGCTTGCACTTACCGGTATGTATGGAGTTATACTATTGTCTTTTAAAATATCAAGAATAGCTTTTCTGAAATATGCTTTATCTCCATAGAAATCTGTGATTTTTAGTCCGCTTGCTGTTGTTGTACTGTATATGTATTCATAATCCGTTCCATCTACATACGCTCCCGTATTCACGGTCACCCCTGTTATTATTCCAGTTTCGGAGGTCATGGCTATTTCTGCCTTGTAGCCGAAAAATTGCTGTGTTTTTGATTTGTTTCCCACTCTTGCGTCCTTATCAACTAACGATCGAATACCCTTTTGTTCAATGAACAGATCGCTTTCCAGAACTGCCTTAGCTTCTGCAACTGATTTGGGCGCTTTGTCTCCGGCTTCTTCAATGACCGCTTCAAGAGCTTCCTTCATTATCTGCTTTGCTTCCCTGTGATCCTCAATTTGCGTATAGTCGGGAATATCATGCGGGTCTTCATCCATTTCTTTGAATATCTTTTTGATAAGATGCTTCATTATACGTTCGGGAACCTTTTTGGTTGTATTAGCCTCTATATGTGTGGTGTCCATAATGAGTCCGCTTTCCTCATTGATAATACCCTTTTCTATACACTGGCGCACTATCTCTGTAATGATATTATCCAAAGATACGCCTTTAAGATGCTGCTTGCGAAATACTGTCAACAGACTTGAATGCGGTATTTCATCCTTATCTTCGGGATTTATCCCGATAAACCACATAAAAGCTAAATTAATAAGCAGTTCATTTATCACAGCTTCATCAGAAAGATCATACAAATGCTTTATGATAAGTATTCTGACCATCATTTCAGGCTCTTTGGCAGGTCGTCCGAAGTTAGAACAGTAGCTGTCCTTTAGTGCATTATTCACAAAGTTTAAAGAAATCGCAGAATTTATTAATTTTAGTATATGATTTTCCGGAATGTTGTGGTATAATATCGAATAGAAACTGACCTGACGAGGGTTGGTTCTTAACATGGTAACGGCTCCTTTACGGTTTGTTTTTTTTGTTCAATTATATTATACCATAAATCGAGCCGTTTTTCCATGTTTTTTTAATATTTCTCTGACTTTTTCAGTGGTCTCGAACCGTCCCCGTGTCTGCCTGTGTCTGCCTGTGTCTGCTGTGTCTTGTGATGATCAATCTGTTGGTTCCAAATAGATATATCCTAATTTAGAACTTAGTTGACTATTGATCTTTATTTTAGTACCATCCGATCTTCTTTTACCATTAAATTTTTCAAAATCATTCCATGGCATATAGTAGGCATTTTGAGCTCCATTACCATAACAATAACATACCATTATACCTTTATAGAAAAACATTATCTGCATATCAGCCTCAGAAAATTGAGGCTTGTAATAAAGAATTTTTTTATATGTATATTGTTCTATTGTCTTACTATTATCATATGGATCTAAGAAGTATACTTCATCCCAATTAAATGGCGTAATTTCATCTAAATAGAAATATTCATTTTTAGAATGGCTTATAATCAAAGTTTTAACAATACCGGCATTTCTTTTGATATTTAAAACCATTACAACATAAACTAAAATAACAACTAATAATATTACGATACTTATTTTCAATAATAATCTTATGAATACTTTCATTTCTTGCTCCTTCATAATTTTATGGCGCTAATTCATTCCCATAATCCCCCTCCCTAATCCATGTCAGTGCTTCAGTAAAAATAGCATTATATACTATCTTTTCCAATTCTTTAGCACTAGAATTATCATTATTTGCTTGTAGATATCTGCCAGAGGCATTATTCTGTAAATCCATTTTCACTCCTTCTATATTTTTTGCATTCAAAGTATTAATACTATATCCAAATTCATGCGCATCAGTAAAATACCGGACATAATAAGAATCATTAGTTAAAGACAATGCCAATGCATTCCAAAATGCGTGCTGAAACGCATTTGCTGGTGTGTTATCTCCACTATTATCAAATATCGTAGCAGTTGTATACCATGCTTCCGCAGCACTATAACAAATATCATTTCCTTTTGATTTATCAGAATTATAAATGACTATTTCAACCGCATTCAACCCTCCCAGTCGTGTTATAGTATTTTCTTCAACCTTTATTTCATTACCTATCTCTCTCACTTTATTTGCTAAAACTGAAACTATACTTTTTAAATTTCCAAGATCATTTCCTTGCTTCTCAAGAGAATCTAAATTATCCCAAGATTCAGTTAGTATTGATAGTGCACTATAAACTATCGGATTTGTTTCTTTATATTTTTCATCTGATCCATCACTTGCCCAATAACCACTCGGATCCACAAACATCACCGGATTATTCCCGCAGTATGCATACCAGTTCATGCCGTCCTTTGCCGGGTCCTCGGTGATAAATCTGCCAATACTGCTGTTGTAGTAGCGGTTTCTGAGGTATATCAAGCCGCTTTCACTGTCGAGGTATTCGCCGCAGTAACCGAATGGGTCATTGATCGTTGTGTTCAGCTTGCTGTCGAATGCGTCATACTGCACCGCGCCAAGACTTACACACGCGCTGCTGTATTTCCCTATAACATTGCCGTGTTCGTCCTTTAAGTAGGTGTCCGTGCCGCTTTGCAATATTCCCGTCATATCATACGCATAGCTGCCCGTTGTGCCGCCGTATTCGTACATCAGGTTTGCGCCGTCCCAAACATAGTCCGTCCGTGTTACGCCTACCGTCTTTGCCGTCCTGAGATTATCCGCGTTATACTCATACTTCGCCGTTGTTGTTCCGTCGCTGTAGCTTGTAAGCCGC
>JAFRDB010000053.1 GCA_017404065.1 Clostridia bacterium | reverse complement strand
TTTACGGCACTATCGAACGAGATAAATTAGTGGTTTTAAACATAATCTGTGGCTACCGTAGCCCCCAACCCGTCACGGCTCCTATCGTCGCCGCGCCACCCTGCCCCAAGGCAGGGACAGCAGAGCTACACCGCAAACATCTCCCCGATAAACTGAAATTTATCGGATAATTATATTAGCGCCGGTTTGTTCACTCATTCAAAAACGTGTGTACAAATTCGTTTTATCCAAAAAGGCGCACCGTGATGGTGCGCCCTGTTGGTTTTGATCTTAACAAAATAACAAGTCCTTACGTGTTCGTATTAATAATTTGTTTGAATTCATTGAATTGGATTTCTTTTTCTGATGCTTCTTTTTTCGTTTTCCAGTCTGCATAGTTATCCGGCTGTCCGCTTGCCTGTGTAACTACCGATTCCGTGTCAAATACATTTACACGCATTTCGGGATCAGTATAACTTCTCATTGTGTTCAACCTCCTTCATTTAATTGCCATCCGCTAAGGAAAGTGTCTCTGAGCTCAAGTATGCGCTTGCGCCTTCTGTGTCCACGTCGATCCCTGTGATCCTAACACCGAGGTTTATATCGCCGCTTGCTACAGTCGGAAGATCTCCCTCCACAAAATTGTATCCAAAGGAAGTGCCATTTATCGTCAAAACTATCGACTGGATTTTTGATCCGTCCACGCTCTCCCAGCCGAAGCAGAGATCTTTTTTTGACGGATCGGTAGCGTTCGTTTCTACGTACTTCACCGCCGGCTCCATATCCTTCGGTTCTTTCGCTAAGATAGTAAAGTGACCCGTATAATTTTCCACATTTTCTCCGCCGCCGAGGGTTATTGTGTAATCACCCTCCGCTGGATTTGCTTTGATAAGGAAATTCACCGATTCGTCAAAGGTTCCGCTCGTCGCTTGGTTTATATATACTATGCCGGAACCGGGTTCAGCGTCGTCCTTTGTTATTATAACGGTCCTATAATTCCTTGCACCGGTCACTTCTACGGAGTTGCCATCCGTACTATATGCAGATGACGGGGTTACCGGGGCAGTTTCCTCGGCAAGTGCCGATGAGCCTAAGCACATCATCGCTGCTATTGTAATAGCAAATATACTTCTATTCATTGTCGTGTCCTCCTTGTTTAATTTGATGTCACAGCCCGGCAGGTCATACCGTTGCCCAAGCTGTCTTTGAATGTGTGGCTGTAGTTTATGTTTACGACAGATCCAAGACATACGTCTATCATGCCCCAACTATTATTTACGCTATCTTATGCGCGCCGTTGTAGCTTACATATCATCTGTCCTATACGTTATAGCTTGCTTTTACGGCATCGGTGTTGCCGCCGTCATTCTTCAGCCATCAGCATATCTCGCCACTATGACAACATCGTTCACATCAACTGTTACCTTGCCGTCCGCACGTGAACGATGCCGAGCTCTCTGCTGCTATGTTGATGGCAAATACCGAGAATACAGATGCCGCTATCACCGAAGAGGTTGCAAGTAAAATCTATTTTTCATTTTCCCATTAAATCGCTCCTCCCGTGTGAATTTTATGTGTTTTTCACGTTCAGGACACACTGTGTCCAAAAATAGTTATATATATTATACAACAAAAAAAAACATTTCTCAATATAATAATTAGATATATTTAAAAAAAATATATCTGTTTTTTGAACAAAAATATGTAATTTTTTTATAAATTAAGTTTACAAACATAATAAAATATGATACAATAGCACCAAAAAGAGATAGACGGATAAAGGGAGAAAATAGAATGAGATCAAAATCAGTATATATATGCGGTGAGTGCGGATACACTTCCCCGAAATGGCTTGGCAAATGTCCCGGCTGCGGGAGCTGGAACACGCTTACCGAAACGCTGCAAACACAAGCTAAGCCGTCGGCATCGCGCCCCGCCGCGGCGGTGCGAGTGGCAGCAGGCGCGCCAATGCCTATAAGCGAGATAAAGCACGGACATGAATCACGCTATCCGACCGGACTCAGGGAGCTTGACAGGGTTCTCGGCGGAGGACTTGTAAGCGGCGAGCTTATTCTTGTAGGTGGCGATCCGGGTATAGGCAAATCAACACTGCTTCTGCAAATTTGCCAATCGCTCGGCAAGGAAAAAAGGATCCTGTATGTTTCCGGTGAGGAGAGCGCTGAGCAGATAAAGCTGCGCGCGGATCGGCTCGGCGTCGACACGCCAAATCTGCTTTTAATGTCAGAAACCGACGTTGAGATAATACTCGGCACGATAACGGACACAAAGCCGGATATCGTGATTATCGACTCCATACAGACCATGCACATTGAAGCCATCGCCTCCGCCTCCGGCAGCGTGCCGCAGGTGCGCGAGACAACAAACGCGTTGATGCGCACAGCAAAGTCAATGGCAATATCCATGTTCATTGTAGGGCATGTTACAAAGGACGGCGCGATCGCCGGACCACGCGTGCTTGAGCATATAGTGGACTGCGTTCTCTATTTCGAGGGGGACAGACAGGTGTCTCTGCGCATACTCCGCGCCGTCAAAAACAGATTTGGCTCCACTAACGAGATCGGCGTGTTTGAAATGCGTGATGTCGGGCTTGTAGAAGTAGAGAACCCGTCCAAAATGCTGCTTGACGGCAGACCCGAGGACATATCCGGCAGTGCGGTGGTTTGCGCAATGGAGGGCAGCCGCGGTGTTCTTGCCGAGGTGCAGGCCTTGGTCACGCCCACCGGCTTTGGCAATCCGCGCCGCATGAGCGCTGGAATTGACCTCAACCGTGTGTTCTTGCTCACGGCCGTGCTTGAAAAACGCGCAAGGATGAACCTTTCAAATTCGGATATATATATAAACGTTGCCGGAGGGCTGAAGATAGACGAGACCGCCGCGGATCTCGGAATATGCGCCGCTATAGCGGCAAGCCGCGCGGACGCGGTGATACCGCCGGATATGGTATTCATAGGCGAGGTAGGTCTGGGCGGCGAGCTGCGCTCGGTAACGCGCCTTGAAAAACGGCTTACGGAGGCGGCAAACATGGGCTTTGCCACCGCCGTGACCCCGCGACAGAGTATGCGCGGAATACATATCCCCGATGGGATAAAGACACTCGGTGTCCGCACGGTAAGCGAAGCTATATCAATGTTCAGGAGGTAGGCAATGAAGGAAAAGATCTATACGATACCGGTAAACGAAGCTTATGACAAGGACTGCGAATGCCCGCTTTGCGAGCTTGAAAAGCAGCTTGAATATGAGGCAGTCGAGTACGCGCTCGGCGCGGCGATGATGGAGCCTGACTTCAGGATCGAATCAAATGAGAAGGGCTATTGCAACCGCCATTTTAAACAAATGTTCGACGCGCACAACAAGCTTTCTCTCGCTCTTGTTCTTGAAACCCATCTTATCGAGCTGCGAAAAAAGCTTGACGGCCTCGAAAAGGCAGTAAACACCGCCGCGGCCGGAAAGAGCGGACTGTTTAAAAGGAATACGGCGGCGGAAACCGCCGCGGAGGATATATCCGCCGTATTCGGCAAGGTCGAATGCGAGTGCATGATATGCCAAAAGATAAACTCCACCACAAAGCATTACATAGATGTGCTGCTTTATCTCTGGGCGACTGAGGAGGAATTCCGCGCGAAATTCGAGCGCTCAAAGGGCGTATGTCTTAAACATTTCAAGATACTTTGCGAGGCCGCTCCTAAGCATATAAAATCAGACGCCGGCAAATTTATTGCTGCACTCGCAGCTAAGGAAAAAAAGGAGCTTGAGCGTATTCAGGAGGATATACATCGGTTCACGCTCAAATTCGACTATCGATACAACGATATGGAATGGGGCACGGCTCAGGATGCGCCGCTGCGCACGATAGAGAAGATCTCAGGATATATTACACCATACGACGATAAGGAAAAAAATTGATTTTTACCGAATAATTCCGGCAATGCTGATCTTATGCCGCATAGAAAATGGGGCTGTTGCGGCTTTTGCAACAAAAAATTTGTTTTTTTTCACAAATACCTCTTTACATTTAGCCAATTTTTTGGTATAATAACAATTCAGAAATGAATTATACAAGAGGAACAGAAGCGAGAACTATTTAAACAGACACAAGCTCAAGGAAATACAACGAGATCATATATAATCGAGGTGGAGCATGATGTATAAATTTCCTGAAGAAATGAGAAAGATCTATGAAAGCAGCCCGCTATCGTTCGTATACTATCAGAACATAGACGGCAAAGCTGTGCCGATCCTTGCCTCAGACGGCTTTTGCCGCAACACGGGCGTGGATCGCGATGCTGTACCTGATTGGCTTTTTCGCAGCATGTTATTAAGAATGCACCCTGATGATGTCGGGATGCTATCACTCATAAGCGATGATTTTCTAAACAAGCGTGACACGTACGATGTTGTATTCCGTATCAAGATGGATACAACCGACCATATACCGACAACAGTTTCCGAAGCATCCTATACGCTGATCCACGCGCTTGGCCATTGGCAAACCATGCCCGATGGCACAGAGCTTGCAGTGATAACATACGCTAATCTTACGGCGACTCGCGAAGCGATCCGTGAAAAATCAAGCGATTATCTTCTTTTCCAAAGAGATCGTTTCTATACCGATCCTCTGACAAATCTGCCCAACATCAATTATCTGCATGAGTTCGGCAATGAAAAGATAAACGCGATACTATCTGACGGCGACACGCCGAACGTGATCTACACCGATATCTATTCAATGCAGTCTTATAACACTCAATATGGGTTTAACGAGGGTGACAACCTTCTTCGTTTGGTTGCCGAGACCCTGTCGCATCAATTCCCCGATTCGCTTGTGATAAAAGGCGCGGATGACCATTTTATTATGGTGACAAAGCTTGATGACAACGAGGAGCTGGTACGGCGCTTACGTGAAGCGAACAAGATCATACGGACGAGCGCATACGGCAACACCTCCGGCATACGATCGGGAATATGTCCCATCACCAAGGACGTAACCATGAGCATGGCGTTAGACCACGCCAAGCACGCGCTTAAAAGAATAGAGAGCAATTTGACGCGCGAGGTGGCATTCTTTTCCCAGAAAAAAGAAAAATCCTATTGGCAGAAACGATATATAGTAGAAAATTTTGAAAAAGCGCTTAAAAACGGCTGGATAAAGGTGTTCTACCACGCGCTTTATCGTATGAAAAATCAAAAAATCGCAGCCTTTGAAGGCTTGGCGCGCTGGATCGATCCAGATCGCGGAACGATCTCACCCATAGACTTTATACCTGTACTGCTTAAATATCACTTGCTTTATAAACTGGACTTATACATGTTTGAACAGGTATGCAAGGAAATGAAGATACGTAGCGAAAACGGGCTGCCGATGGTGCCGGTATCTATAAATTTCTCAAGACAGGATTTTGATCACGCCGATATAGTCAGCGAGATGAACAGGATCTATGAGAAACATGAAATGGACAAATATGTCGATAAGAGCTATTTCATCGTTGAGATCACCGAGCAGGATATCGCAATGGGAGCAGACAGACTTCGCGAACAGCTTCAGAAGATACGCGAAAACGGTTTCCGGCTTTGGTTGGATGATTTTGGCAGCGGTTATTCCGCGCTTAATGTGTTCAGCCGCTTTGACTTTGATCTTATCAAATATGATATGGATCTGCTTCGGCATTTAGATGACCACAACGGCATAAACAGGATCATATTGCAGGCAATGGTTTCTCTTGCGCGCCAGATCGGTATACACACGCTGATAGAGGGGTTGGAAACAGAGGATCAGCTTTCGTTTGTGAAGACATTAGGCTGCGAGCTGGCTCAGGGATTTTACTATCACAAGCCTGAGCCTTTGGATGAAACGCTTTTCAAGAAGGAAAGCGGCAACGATATTCGCGAATGCGAAACAGCGGAAGAGCGCCTCGAAATGAATAAAATATTCTTTGAGGAGAACAGCGCCATCGGCATGGCAACACATTGATACCGGTTTTTAGGAAATATTAAATGTAATACAGGGGGCTGTCGCCCCCTGAACCCCCATTTTGGTAATTAATTTGATCCCCTTTGGAACGGCGGTTCCAAAGGGGATTATTTTTGTTTAGATTTATTCTATTTTCATCATATTCCTAATATACGCTCTGCGTTCCTGTGGGTGATAAGCTCCGTTTCTTCGTCCGAAAGATTTGCGGCTTTAAGAAATGCAAGCGTGTCCCGCGGGTCCTCCCACGGCATATCCGAACCGAACAGAATGTGGTCCGCACCGTGGTTTATTATCATCCGCCGGTACTGTTCGGGCTCCATGAAACGGCTTACAACGGCGGTATCAAAATATATATCCTTGCCTACGAAGTATTCCTCCGCCTCGTCCCATTGCCAGAACCCACCCATGTGCGCGAGTATCACACGGGACGCGTCTACTTTATTCAAGAGTACCTTCAGATGCTCCGCCGAGCCGTGATTTGGCGGCTTATAGCCTACATCCATGCCTGCGTGGATCGTGGTGTACAGTCCCAGCTCTCCGGCGGTTTTAACAAGCTTTATACACCGCTCATCACTGACGAAGATATCCTGATAATCGGGATGTAGCTTTATTCCCTTAAATCCGCGCTCTTTTATATCACGCAAAGCGGCTTCTGTATCGCGCTGCAGCGGGTGGATGCCGGCAAAGGATATTATATGCTTTCCGTCCGTGATGTCCGCGGCAAAATTATTTATAGATTCCGACTGCCTTATACTTGTCGCTATAGGCATCGTAACCGACAGATCTACTCCGGTCTCAGCCATGCTTTTTAACAGCCCGTCCCTTGTTCCGTCATAACAGGGCTTCTGATCAATGGCGTACGCCAGCTCAATGTTCTTCACAAGAACATCTATCGCCCTTTCCGCTATCTTGTCGGGAAAAACGTGAACATGGAAATCTATAAGCATATTTCTACTCCCTTCCCTGCCGTGCAAGACAAATACTTTTACTTTCAGCCGATTATGAGCGAATATCTATCATCGTCCTCATCATCTTTGACAGGATGCGGCGGATTGCCCTTATCCACCGGATCTTCCTCCTTTTTAACTTCGTCAGAAGCAGGAATATCCAGGCTTTCAATGCCGATATGTTTGATCATATCATCATACCAGCCCCTGATCTCAAGATTAGGGATCTTCAGCGAATACACGCCGTCCGGACTTATTTCGGAATCAGCAATGGTTATATACCCGATATAGTACATAAAGGTATAGATCGCCGCCAGGTCATTTTCTACACCGTTGAAGGATATACTGTTATAGATCTTGCTGTATACCGCCCGACCGGTCAGAAGATCCTCTATCGGCTGTTTCATATCCACATGCGTATTTTTCATTATACCGTTTATAAATTCGGTATAACTCATATTTTTCCACTGACTCTTCGGAGGATTATACGGTTCACGCGACCACTGCTTGATCTGGTGCAGGACGCTCCACGGATTGTACAGATTACAGTTGCCAAACCTGTAGCCGCCGTACCACTCCAGAAAATCACCTTGCTTATCCTCTAAGCCGTAGTACGCGCTGAGCTCGCGAATCTCCTTATCGGTAAAACCGAAATGCTCCGCGTACCCGTTATTACGGATCGAATCTATTTCTACATTATTTATCGCGGAGAATATACTTTCATTGAGAATATGCAGTGAACCGGTTATCACAGAAAACTGCAGCGAAGGATTTGTCTTTAACGCGGACTCAAACAGCGTTCTGATAAATGACACCATCTCATCATAGTATCCAGATAAATACGCGTCCTCAAGTGGCATATCGTACTCATCTATGAATATGACCGCATTTTCTCCATAATATTTACTGAGAGCCATGCTGAGCTTTTTCAAGGCAGTGCCGAATATCATCTCATCGCCCGTCTCGCACTCAAGGATGCGCCTGTAGTCTTTTTTCTCAACATCGGTGAGCTTATCGCTGTCAAGAACATAGCTGAACTTGATAAACTGCTCTCTTATATCCATACATATACTGTAAAGAGCGCGGCCGTAGCTGCCCTGCTTTGCACTCTTCATTGACAGCGAGATAAGCGGGAATGCGTTCCTGTATGGCGCAATCTCATCCTTATGACGCATGATCTCTTTATCATCAAAAAGGTATGCGTTATCCTTTTCAGCAATGTCAAAGAAATACTTCAGCATACTGAAATTCAACGTCTTGCCAAATCGCCTCGGTCTGGTGATTAGATTGTTCTGTCCGCCATAATGCAAAAGATCATAAATAAGCATGGTTTTATCCACATAATAAAACCCGCCGTCGATCAAAAGCTTAAAGTCCTCATACCCAATTGGTATTCTCTTGCGGCTGCTCTTACCGAATCCGATCACTGATCTCACATCTCCTTCAATGGCGCTTTATAGGAGAATGCGGGAACCGCAAAAACCATCTGACTTTTGCGGTCTCTGCATTCTTACTGTTATTTCATTCTTCTGAACGCACGTCTTATAAGCGCTCTCATATCATACACCTTATCCTCTGTTGAGTTGGCAAACGCAACGGAGCAGGTGATGTGTACTTCAACGTGCTTTTCGTTATATTCCTTAATGTTCTTGCCAAGCTGCTCTATAAACAGCTCTGCCTTTGATACCGGACACTGCTCAAAGATACATATAAACTGACCAACGCCGTTATAGCCGACAAATCCGTAATGCTTCGACGCAAATTTGATTATGCGTCCAAAGTCATTCAGGAGCATATCACCGGCAGAATGACCTACCTTTTCATTCATCTCATAGAGCGTCTTCAGCTTGACTACGATAACGGTGCAATCCTCTTCAAGTACCGCCTCAGCAAGCGAATCTATATACATATCGCACATCTGGCGGTTCGGCAGCTTTGTCTTCTTATCCGTGTAAAGAATGTACTGTACAAAGTCAGATATTCTGCCGACAACTACCGCTCCGGCGCATCCGATGAACAGGAACAGCACCAGCGATAAAACGATATATATTTTGATGTTGACCTTCTGCGTTGTGACAATAGAATTAAGTATCTTCAGATACTGTGCGCCTATGTATTCATTAAGCTCCGTTGCCGTATCTCTTACGAGCATATATTTCTCGTTAAGATCATGAACGAGCTCTACAATATCCTCCTCAACCTTATCGCTGCGCACCTCGTTTTGTGGATTATCAACAAATACCGACCTGATATACTCAGCGTGGCCTCTGTCTATCTCATCTATCCTGATCGATTGATTTATCAATACATATTCCTGAATAAGGTCATCATAGGTCGTGGTAACATCTATGGATTCCTCTATATGCCGTTCATCGACATCCGGTATTACCATAGAGCCGTCGCTCTCATTTGAGTCATCCTGATTTGCCTTGAGCGTGCTGTTTATTCCCTTTTCACTGTAGTTATCGATAAGAGCTTTGAGCCTGCGCGACTTTGCCGTATTGTTGTCTATATTGATGTTTATTTGGTCAATTCTTTCCTGCTCTTTTTTCAGCAGAACATCGTTATCCTTTGTGTATTTACCCTCCAGGATAGTCGCGTATAACCCCGGCACATCATTGTTGTTTATAAAATTATATATCTGCTCAAGGTCAGTGAACGTATATCCCGTCGCCGATGCTCTGAAATCGGGATACATGCTTTTCTTTTGCATAAGATAATCATCAATCTCCGTTACCGAATCCTGAATAACATCGGCACTTTCTATATAATCGTAATCATTCGATTTGATATTTGCCGCATTGTTCGGTAGAATAAGCTGATCAACATATCTTTCACTGTAAAATCTGTAATAATTCTTTAAAACCGCGTCAAGCACCGACCTGGCATAGTTCATTGACTTATCACTGCCCACCTCGTATGTTATGAGGTAATCTGTCGGGAAATAGCTGTATTCCTCACCCTTATCCAATGCCGTAGCCTTCTTTGTCTCCTCCTCCTCGGAGATTATCGGCACCACCGCAAATTTGGAACGTATCTCGTCAACTGTACAGTCAAGACCAAGATCATTGATTGCTCCGGATATAACGGTCGATGAATAGATCTCCGTCACATCAAGAGCTGATCCGTTCGGCGCCATACCCTGATCAATAGCGTCATTTGCATAGCGTATCGCTGTCATTGCCGTATAAGACTGGTTAGAGCTTGCATAGTAATAAACTCCAAGTGCGCCTATAAGCGCTATGAGGAATATAAGCAGCTTTCCTTTGGCAAGATAGCGTAGTATCTGAAATTCTCTCATCGCTTAATACCTCTTACCTCACTGAAATATCTGAACCTGACCCACGTTGCGCCAAAGCAGCATGCAAGAAACATAACCACTATCAAAAACAGCCGATTTGGTTTTATTTTTTGCATAAATGACGAACCGCTTATCTGGAACGTTATATAATCCTTTGTCTTATACTTTATGTATGCCTTATCTATCGATTCTATCTGCCGTCCGAGCTTATTGAACTTGATCTGCATATCTTTTATCATGTTATATGCCTTTTTGACGTCTGATTCTCTGTTTTCTCCCTCCTGCATCTTAGCGATTATGTCCTCGTTTGTCAGGATCTTCTTAGCCGTTTCCTGAGCGGTCTCAAGATAATTATCCGCCTGATTTGCCATATAGTCCATGGCTGTCTTGGTTTTTGACATATAGTAGTTGTTCTTTTCCCTATCGACCGTCGGGATCATGACGATGCTTATCATAGCCTCGTTAAATATTTCTATTCCGTCATATCTGACACCATACGCCGCTATGTCCTTATTATACTTAATCCCTTCAACAAGGTTTACATAATCAAGCACTCTTTGAAAATGAGCCTTATCATGCGCGATACCGGTCTGCAAAACGAATGAACGATATCCCTCTATATCATAATTCTTAAAATCATCGACCTTCTCGGAAAGCGATTTAAACGTTTCATCCGATGTTCCGTCCGTGAAGGTTTTGCTCTGTTTTACACGCGTGTTCAGATATTTGCTCTGCTGCTCCGCCTTCAGCTTCAGCAGATCCGCGACTAAAAGGAACTCCAGATCATCGAATTCCTCAACGTCAAAGTCAAGCACAGCCCTGTTTTCCGCATAGTGATCATAGAAAACATCCTTATAGGCTCTGCATAAATACACAAGCAGATCTCGCGTACTGACATCCTTTATATTTTCGACCTTTTTCATTGCTATTCTGTATGAAGTAGCAATATAATAATCATCCGATGAGAAGCCCTTTGAATTGGTAGGCTTTATCGTTATCGAGTCAATGAGCTTATCCATGTCCACACTATCCGGATCTACACCGCAGTAATAGAGCATATCCTCAACCACCGCAGGCGATTTCAGCTCGTAAACGTTGAACCTCGTTGAGTTTGGATTGAGTCCCTTTGCGCTCTCCTCGTAGTTAAGACTCATTACAGCGAACGATTCTCCCTCGTTATGCGCCGCGAAAACGCAGGCGCTGATCACTACTATTACAATCGCTGACAATCCAATAGCTACTCTTAACTGAAATAATCCGATCAACGTCTTTTTGATCACAGATTGTTCGTTATAATTATTATCTATTTCGTCTAACAGGTTTGCTATCGGGCTGAATAATTTCTTCAGCTGCTTCGCAAGAAATTCTATAAGTTTATTTAAACGGGTAAAACGAAATTTTTTCCCTATCTGGAATTCCATTCGTCATTTCCACCTTTCATCTTTATGACCATTCGATCAATACCAGCATATATCCGCAACAACAAGCTCCGGCTGATTGTTGATGCGCGGCAGGATGCCTGATGTGCCAAGCCCTCTGCTTATTATGACCTGTGTGCCGTCCTCCATTTCATTTACACCTGCCGTAAGCGTCGGGAATAGCCCCTCGCCCGGGCTGTACAAGCCTCCGATCTTAGGAAGTCTTATCAGTCCCCCGTGCGCGTGACCGCAAAACGCGATATCTATACCTCTGTTCTGCAGCTTCTCAAGGAACATCTCCGGAAAGTGTACAAGACATATCCGGCACTCATTGGTTGGCTCAAGCGTCTCAAGGAATCTCTTCGCATTATTTGTCGGAACATCAAACTGCTCAACTCCGTCAGAAATCGCTATGAGTTGCATAGTGGTTCTGCCAACCGTAACCTCCATTGCCTCATTGCTCAGAAGCGTTACATTATGCTCTTCAAGCTGGCTTGTGAATGTCTTATCTCTGAAAAGCCACTGATCTATCTCATGGTTACCGTAGCAGGCATAGATAGGCGCTATCACCGAAAGCTTGTCGGAAAGATCAAACAGTACGGAATAGTCTCTGTTTTTATAGTTCATCATGTCTCCGGCATAAACAATAAGATCCGGATGCAGCGCTTCTATCTTATCTATCAGCTTGCTGTTTTTCTTGCCGTATTCCCTGTTGTGAAGATCCGCAAGCACGATTATTCTGATGTTATCCGAAACCTTGTCGGAACGGAGCTGATAAAAGGATACCGTAAAATTCCTGTTCACAATAATGTTAAACACGATCACAGCGACCATGGAAACGACCACGAGCGCGCCCAGTATCCTAAGGAACCTGCCCTTAAAATGTTGTCTGTATACTCTTATCAGCCTTTTAAAGACGCTTTCGCTTGTTATGTTTTCAATTATCGTCTTTACCCTCTGCGTTGGATTATGATCGTACGAGGAGTCATCGGCAGGCTTCTCATTATCTCCGCGCATGACCTCGATCACAAGCTCATCTTCGGTTTTCTCCTGGGCTTCCAACGCCCTGTTCAGATTATCATTTTCCATTACAACTTACCTTTCATCCTAAGTTCAGACCCGGCGCAAGATTTGAATGCGAGTTGTTGTCGCTTATTTTTTTTGCAGGTACACCGGCGATCGTAACACCGCTTTCAGTAAAGCTTTTTGTTACAACACTGCCCGCGCCTATCGCGATATCATCAGCTATCGTTACCTCGCCGATGATCGACGCGCATGGACCTATGAACACATTATCACCTATCACCGCTGCCTGTGTCCCGCCGTTCGTGGCACCTATCGTAACGCACTGCTGGATACGGCAGTTTTTACCTATTCTCGCGGATGGATGAACTACTATCGGTCCCCAATGCGCTATAGAAAGCCCCTCGCGAAAGGCGTTGGGCGGAATGTGAAATCCGCAGAGCCTCCTTCCGAGCTTACGCAGCCGATAATGATACCAGACTCCTATGAGCCTGCCAAATATGCCCTTTTTGCAATTCAGAATATATTCCGTCTTTCTCAACAGTATCTCATACTGCCAGATCTCATCTCCAGCGATCCTCGGTCTTTTGGTTTTTTTATATAGCGCTATTCTGTCCTGTTCAAGATAGTACTTCAGATCTGATTTGCTTTGTATCATGTACCTTCTCTCCCTCTACCGCTCTGCCGCTTACGGCGCGTAGTAAATATTCTTCACTGTCTGCGCGAAGCTTGTCGATCCTCTGATACACTCTGTCATAATCGATCGAGTCAGACTCCTGCACGACACCGTCACGGATAATATCTCTGTTTCCGATCCCAAACTGGTCGAGCAACGCCGATATTTTCTTCACTCTGCTTTCGATCGATGCGTATACTCGGAAGCTCTTCCGGTTCAGGATCGAGAACACAGCGCCGTGGAAGGTGCCTGTATATACATATTCAGCGCGTCTATAAAGCTCTGCCCATTCAAAGGACGTGAGCCTTATCGACATATCCGAATACAGCTTATCGTATTCGCCTGCGCCTATCACCGCATAGCCTTTTCTCTTTGCATCGAATATGATCTTTTCCTTCAGCTCCTGCGGTATACCGTTACAATAATAAAATAATATGTAGGGCTTCTTTGTGAGCCTTCTTATCTTTTCATTATCGACTCTCGGTGTCGGCGTCAGGAAGGTCGGATCGCACACAAGCACAGGCTTTACGCCTATCGCGCGCTCGCACATATCCTGCGATGAGACATCCCTTGCCGAGACAGCGGTAAAGCCGCGCATCGCTTCCTTTACCTCGTCGGGGATCGGAACGCCGGTTGACTTTCCTACGCTCGGCGCGTACGAAATGATCCTCTTTGCGTTAAGACCCGCGCTGAACTTTATAAGCGAATAGCTTTTCGGGTCGAGATAATTCCAGACCTCATCACTGCCTATAACGACACAATCCATGCCCAGCGCATTGATCTGCTCCGCGTTATAGACCGCTTTTGTCATATTATAATACTTTTTGCGCGTTTTTGAAAATACAGCGGGCTGCGTGATCTTATTAAGCCAGGATACAGGGGTCTCACTGCCCGGATAGAACCGGAAAAAGCCGCCAATATTTATTATGTTCTGCTTTGGTATTATGTAATTTATCATATACACTTCATCGTTCGGGAAAAGCGCTTTAAGCTTCTCCTGAAGCGCCCAGCCTTGCAGAAACGCCCCGTAGTTATTGATACAATGATGTGTTATAATTCCTATTTTCATAAAACCACCTCCTGCCCTGCTTAAAGAACAGTTTATCCGTTTGTTCTTTTGTAAAGCTCCAGATACAGACTCTGCATCCGCTTTGCTTCTGTTTTTATATCATATCCCGCGTTTTTGAGATCGCCGAATCTGCTCTCTCTGTCGCGTTTTCCGAACTTTAATATCTCCCTCGCCCAGCTTTCGGCATCATCGTTAAGCCCCATAAAGCTCACGCGATCCGTGACCTTTACCTCCGGAGTGATGGTATCTGTAAATACACACGGCAGATCTGCCGCCTGCGCTTCGACCCCCACGACCGGGAGCCCCTCATACCATGATGAGAGCACAAATGTGTCAAACACACTGTACCATTCATCAACATTCGTCTGCATTCCCGTAAATGTCACCGCATCCGTTATGCCCAGCTCACTGACCTGCTTTTTAAGCTTTGCCTCCAGCTCGCCCGTGCCAACCATAACAAGCTGTGAATTGGGTTCTATCTTGTGAAGCGCGGCAAATATATCCATCAGCTTTTTTTGATTTTTCTGCCATGTCAGTCTGCCGACATGACCGATAACAAGCTTATCGCCAAGATCGTATTGCTCGCGGATCCGCCGCCGCGCCTTTTCATTATAAGTAAATTTGTCAACATCTATCGCATTATGTATGAGCTGATTGCCCCTGTCCCAGCGCCGCTTTGAAAAATAATACTCTCCCGCCGCGTTTGAACAGCCCCAATAGTCGGTAGCTACATACTTTATTATCGGTCTCATGCACATTTTGACGCCGTTTTTAAAGTCAAACGGTATGGCTGTAGCGTGAGCATGGGCAATACGGACCCGAATACCGTTCTTTTGCGCGGCTCTTAGCACATAGAGCATAAGCGAGCCGTTATGGGCATGGATCATTCTGTATTCCGGATGATTTTTAAACAGCTCCGTCATATATCTCATGTATTTTCCGTAGTTCATAAATCCGGGCGACACAAAAATCCTTCCGCCCATGCTTTTTATTTCTTCATCGTAATCACCCGGCTTCGGCTTGTTTGCCAGAAAATCGAACTGCACCTGCTCATGATCCATATTCCTGTAGAAATTCATAAGCATGGTCTCTATACCGGCGCGATCCATGTTGCTTACAGATTGCAATACTCTAATCATTACTCGTCTCCAAAATCTGAATACTCGTTAAGCCATCCTTCTCTTTGCTGTGCTGCTGCCTTCTCGCGCTTCGCGTAAAGCTTCCGCTCAAACTTTGTCATCTCATCCTCATCCTTGATCTTTAGCGGCATTTCCTTCACAGGATCAAAGAAGAACGCCATCGGAACTATCCTCAGCACCATACTCGACCAATAATAAAACATAGTGTTATCGGTAAGGTATGAGATCAGCATATACAGGTTGATCGTCATAAAACACGCCGCCGTTTTTTCTCCGCAGCGCGTAATGAACCAGTGCGTCTGATACACATAATATCCCGTTATCCACAGCAAAAAGCCCCAGAAGCCCAGCTCCACATACATTTTCAGTATATCGTTATGCACGGCGGTTATATCTACCACCTGATCCTTGGTTCCGTGCATGCTTCTTAACAGCTCAACACAAAACTCATATCCCCTGCCTCTGTATGACGGGGAGATCGTGTAGAAATTCGATATGAAATCGTATATCTTCTCTCTGCCCATCAGCTCTATCTCATGCTCTTCGAGAAACGCCGTAAACGCGCCCGAATGTATTATGCTCAGATAGTAGTAGCAAAATACAACTATAAGGATCGATACGATGGTAAGCCACCTTCTCTTCGCCTTTGGATTAAGCCATGATGTGAATGCCGCAAATACCATTGCCATGATCATACCCATGAACGCAATTCGCTTGAGTCCCGCCATAAACAGGAACAGCGCCAATCCGGCATAAATGAACCGGCGCTTTTCACCAAAACAAAAGAAAATGAAATATATTACATACACGCCCATTACAAAGGTGATGTCATGGATCTCGATCGCTCGTATGAACTTTGAATTTTCAATGACATCGCTTGCGCCGAAGGATGTAATGTTGGCTATCAGATCGTGGATCGCTCCGCCCACGCCCGTGGTTACCGCACCTAAAGCGATAATGAGCAGGTTTCCCGCCGCAAGACCTATAAAAGTATATTTTGCCGCCTTTTCCTCGAACATATATCCCGCTCCGATAACCACAAGAAGGTCAAGGAACTGGAACGACATCTTCGAGGTTCCCTTCATTATGTATCCGATGGTCTGAAAATCAAGTATCCAAAGCACTACCGACCAGAGAATTATGCCGGCTATGATAGACAGATACATCACGAAAAAGTGAAATATCGCCTTTACATTTTTAAAATTTCCCGACCACATCACATAAATGAATGCCACTCCGAAGCCTCCCGCCGAAAGCACCTTCGGAAGTCCTCCCAGTGCTACGTTCAAAGGCTTGTAGTCACCCATTGCAGCGCAAAAAATGAAGAATATGTACAGACCTGCATAGATCTTCGAATTCTTGGTGTATATTTCTTCCATATATCCCATTCCTTGCGTAATCGTATTGTATATCCACTATATTATATAATAAATAATCATTTTAGTCAAGTAGTATTTTTGACTTCGTTAAATTTTTGCTAAAATACGGCAAACAGCAAAGACCACAGCAAATCGACGCCGGCGGAATTCATTAGATAAATTTCAGTTTATCGGGGAGTTAGTGGGTGGGCGCAGCTTGTCCTTGCCCTGGGGCAAGGTGGGCTTTTCAAGCTTCGCTTGAAAAGGTCGGATTGGGGTTCACGGCACTAAAAAATGAGATAAATTAGCGGCTTTAGATAAAATCTATCTCTGCCGCAGCCCCCAACCCGCCTCGCAAGCTCGGCACCTGGGATGCCAACCCGAGCAGGCGGCATAGCCGCCGACCAGGGCTGCCCCGGGGCAGGGACAGCAGAGCTACACCGCAAACATCAGCCCGATAAACTGAAATTTACCGAATAATTACATCAGCGCCGGTTTGCTGCACGTTCAGTCAAAGCTATAGCAAAGCTTATGGGAGGTTTGGGGAAGTGTGTCTCGCGAATGCGCATTTGGCAATGTCGTTAATTCATGCAAGTATTTCTCGTCAGCCACCGCGAGCGGTGTCAGCCGAGTCTCTGTAAACGTACGTCATCATGAAAATATCGTCAAATGAGCCTTTTAGTTACATCGGACATGGCAATACGACTATTGGTTTACACTACAATAGCAAAAGCGAAACGATTTACGTTAACACTATAATAGCTATACATAAAAGCCGTCTAAGCAATGAGCGAGACACACTTCCCCAAGCCCTTGAGCATTGCAGACAGCCGCAAACATGAAAGCGCAGAGCGCAGCAAACCGGCACGATACCAACTGCTTGCACATGAGCTGTATTGAGCATATGGGGTTGCAGGGGGGTTGAACCACCCCGATAAACTGAAATTTACCGTTCAATTCCGGCGCTATACCTGTTGCTTGCATATCAGTTGTATTGAGCATAGGGGGTCAGGGGGGAACGCAGTTCCCCCCTGCTCCTACTTGACAATACCTCTCTTTTATTATATAATGCAGACATATAAAACCGATCCGGAGGTATTGTTATGTATAAACTCAAACGAATATTTGAATATACCGCTATCTTTTTTATTCTGGCGGCGGCAGAGATAGTTTCCCTGTTCGTCCGGTCGCGTCCCGCGTATAAAAATCTGTGGATAGTTTCCGAAAGAGGCACAGACGCCAGAGATAACGGCTATCATTTTTTTAAATACATAACCCGCGAGCACCCTGAGATCAATTCGGCATACATAATCTCAAAATCCTCGCCGGACTATGAAAAGATCGCCGCTTTGGGCAGAGTTATCCCATACAGAAGCTTCAGCCATTACCTCAGCTATCTTCTCGCGAAGGTAAGAGTCAGCACACACATTGACGGCTACGCTCCGGATATTCTTTTCTTTAATAAAAAAAAGTTCGGCAAATATGTGCCGAACAGATCAAAAAACATCTTCCTCCAGCACGGCATCATCAAGGATAACATAAGCTTCTGCCACGAGGATAATACCAACATAGATATGTTCGTCTGCTCCGCCGTTCCGGAATATGAATATATAGATAAGATGTATGGATATGAGAAGGGAATATTGCAGCTTACCGGGCTTTGCAGATATGACACTCTGCGCAGAAACGACACGCCGTCCCACCGGATCCTCTATATGCCGACCTGGCGGCACAGTCTGCGTACCTGCAGCCGTAAGAGCTTTTTATCAAGCGAATATTTCAAAAAAAACAACAGCCTGCTCGGCAGTGACAAGCTGACGGCATTGCTTAAAAAGTATAACTATGAGCTTATCTTTTACCCGCATTATGAGGTGCATCGTTTTCTTGACTGCTTCACAGCCGAAAATGACAGAGTAAAGATAGCGGATTTTAAAAATAACGACGTTCAGACTCTGCTTATAAACAGCGATATACTTATAACAGACTATTCAAGCGTATACTTTGATTACGGCTATATGCGAAAGCCGATGGTCTATTATCAATATGACGAAGCCTCGTTCCGCGCCGAGCAGTATGCCAAAGGCTATTTCGATGACAGACGCGATGGCTTCGGCAGGGTCGTTGAGACCGAGGACGAGGTGATCTCAGAGCTGGAGCATATCTTAAAGAACGACATAAAACCGGATGATAAATACCTTGATAGAATGAACTCATTCTTCAAATTCAACGACAACAACAACTGCGAACGCACCTTCGAAGCGATACAAAAGCTGCTATAATAAAACGGCTGCCGCAAAACAACTCCTGAAAGCGTTGTTTTGCGGCAGCCTTTATTTTTATATCGTTTTGTACAGCTCCAAGGTCTGATCGGTTATATTTTCCCAATCATATTTGCCCATCAGCTCTTTACGCTTTTGCTGTGTCTGTTCGGCTGTCATGTCTTTCTTGAAATCACGATCGCGCATATCTTCATTGTCAAGACAATACTGCAATGATTTGCGCAGCGATTCCGGATCGCTTTTTTCAAACGAATTACCATAGCCCTCAAGGCAATCAACATTCTCCGGTATATCACTTACCAGAACTCTGGTATTATACCCCACAGCCTCAAGCAGGCTCATAGGCATTCCCTCTATATCGCTCGGAAGAACATAGATATAGCAGTTTGAAAACAGCTCGGCAAGCTTTTGTCCGCTGACAAAGCTTGTAAAAATAATGTTATCGTTCCCCTTTGCCAGTTCCTTTACGGACGCTATATACTCGGTTTCCGGCTCTAATCCGCCCGCTATAACGAGCTTCTTGTCTGTGTCAAGCTTTTTATATGCCTCAATAAGATAATGCAGTCCCTTTTCGGGAGTTATTCTTGCCAAAAACAGGATATAGTCGCCGCCCTGCAGACCGTATTGGGAGCTGATGATGTCCGGCTTTACGGCAGTTACCTTGTCTATGCCGTTAGGTATCATCACCGCGTCACAATTATATGTATCCTTAAAATATTTTTTCACGTTCTCGGACAAAACAATTACCTTGTCGGCGTGCTTGGCAGCCATCTTCTCACCGAATTTAAGGTATTTTGTCGCAAATCCGCCCCACTTGCTCCTCTGCCAGTCAAGCCCGTGTATCGTTGCAACGGTTTTCTTCCCGAACAGCTTTGCAAGCGGGATCATCACGCACGGTCCCTCCGCGTGGTAATGCACAACATCATATTTTGTAAAAGCACTCCGAATGGTCGCAAAAAGCGAATACAGCATGGCGTGCAGCGCCGGCACATTAAAGGTCGGTATCTCTATTATCTTAGCTCCGTTATACTCCTTTATCTTTTCCTCACCGCTGTGGCGGTTATACACATCCACCTCGTTACCGCGCGCGATCATTCGCTTTGTAAGCTCCTCAACAACGACCTCTATCCCGCCGCTTCTTGACGGTATTCTTTTGTGTCCTATCATCGCAATTTTCATATTGACCTCTCCTCAGACGTTTTTCGGCTCTTTTATTAGAGTATAACATATAAAATTGTTTTATTCAAGTAGAATTACTCAAAAAAGCTTGAACTTCAGCCTTGTTTATGCTATATTAGAGCTATGAATCGGTTCTGATCCGCACAACCGAAATATTGCTTTAAGTAAAGAGGTAGACTATGAAAAATCATATTATAATCGAGGACACAAAAAACTGCTGCGGCTGCGGCGCGTGTATAAATATATGTCCGCGCGACGCGATAGGGATGAAGGAATGCGAGCTTGGCTTTTCATATCCTGACGTTGATGAAACGAAATGCATTGATTGCGGATTATGCCGGAAGGTATGCGTATTTACCGACAAGGGCACGGGCGCAAACGGAGAGCCCTTAGTATATGCTGCCGCATCCAAAAGCAATGCAGTCCTTTTAAGCTCCTCCTCAGGCGGCATATTCACCGAGCTTGCGGAGGCGGTGATCGACAAGGGCGGCGCAGTATTCGGCGCGGCCTGGGACGAAAGCCTTTCCTTGCACCATATATGCGTTGATAACAAATCAGACCTTGCCATGCTGCGCGGTTCCAAATATGTGCAGAGCGCTACGGAAAACGCTTACAGAGCAGCGAAGGAGCTGCTTGACGGCGGAAGATATGTTTGCTATTCAGGCACACCGTGCCAGATCGCCGGTCTTAAAGCGTATTTAAAAAAAGACTATGATAAGCTGCTTACCCTCGATATTATATGCCACGGTGTACCGAGCATGAAAATGCTGAAGGATGATCTGTCCTATGTGGCGGGAAAGAAAAACATAAACGTTAAGGATATAAAATTCAGAGATAAAAGCTACGGCTGGGGCGTGTTAGGCTCATTGACAGGCGATAGCTCAAAGATAAAATATCATTCCGGGACCTCGCCATACTATTTCTATTTCCTTAACGGCGAAATATACCGCGACAGCTGCTATAACTGCAGATTCCCCGCCGAAGGACGGCAGGGAGATATAACCCTCGGAGATTATTGGGGCATAAGACAGGAGCTTGCTGCGGAAATGGGTGACGTTGACATTGATAAGGGCGTTTCCTGCATACTCGTAAACAACGACAAGGGCAAGCGGTGGATGTCGCAAATAAAAGACAAACTGCTTATCGCAGGATCCGACAGAAAAAGCGCCGAGAAGCGGAACAAGCAGCTTACGCATGCGAGCGTTCCCACGCCTGAGCATAACGCTCTCTCGGATATGTATAAAAAGAAAGGCTATGAAGCCTTCCTGTACTGGTATAAAAAGCATTATAAGGAGCATGTGATCGGAGCCGTAAAACGGATTATCCCCGCAAAGATCAAGCGTCAGCTGATGCAGGCATACAGCAGGCTGAAGGGCTGAAGCGACACTCGCAAAATAAAATACCGACCTTAAACGAGGCTGTCTCAGCAAAAGCTATCAGCGAAATTTGACTATTCGCTTTGTGAGCTCGATCATTTCCGCATACTGGGGCAGCTTTCTGTATCCGATCCAGAAGATCACATTTGCAAGCACAGCGCAGATAATCGCCCTGATGCCTATATATACAAACGCCATTAAAGACCTGTCCGCCTGCGGGAAGAAATTGCATACCGCTCCGCATGCCGCGCACGCAACGGCGGTACACAGCGTAAACCAAACCAGTTCCAGTAAATACTTTGACTGCTTGTAATCGGTGAAATAATGCTTGAAGAGTATTCTTGAGCCCCATATAGAATTTATGAAAACCAGTCCTATTACGGTGGACAGCATTACGCCCTTAACGCCTATGATCTGCACAAGAATTATATTCAGCGTCAGATTTACGACCGCCTCTACTATAGGTCTGTAGCGGTCCTCCCACCACAGTCCGGCACTCTGACGATACAGGTAGCATATATCTCCCCATTTGTTTGTGAAGAAATAAACACAGAAGGTTGTCATTGTAAGGTCATCAAACATGAGCTTTTTGCCGACCCATACCCGCATGAACGGTTGATACATACAAAACATACCGACAGTGAAAAAGCCGGCAAGCCACATAAAAATAAGCTGTATTTTTTGGAAATCTCTATAATTTTTTTCCTGGCTTTCAAGAACGATAGAGTTGCCTACGCTTGCGGTGGTATTGGCAGTAACAATATTCATTATACCTATGATAGCGTTCATTATAACAAAATAGTTATTGTACTTTGCCAAAGCCGCAAGCCCTAAAAATGCGGACAAAACAAGGCTGTCAAGCGAATATCGCATGACAGAGGATATCCTGTATATTGCCAGACCGAAAACGCGCTTCTTTATTTCCTGCTTAAGCTCATGGCTCACCTGTCCGGCGCACCTGTACTGCGGGAACATTTTGTCTGCCATGCGACTTCTTATAAGGTTGCCGGCTATTGTCGATATCGGTGTAACGATACAATACGCATAGTAGCTCCTGAACACTGCAAGCAGAGCTATCTGAACAATAGTTACGACTATAGAAAGGATCGTTGTGATGTTTGTCGTAACATCCATTCTTTGGTTTGCCGCAAGAAGCGAGGTCTTATACGCGAACAAAAAATAACTTACGACAGTGTTTGAGAGCGATATCAGATATAATATATAAATATTAGTATCGGACGGTATTTCGCCGTGAATGACCTTTGTTACAAACGGTGTGAACAGCAGGCCGACCGTCAGGATAACAGTGCCTATTATCCTGTATATCTTTTTATACAGATTAAGCAGCGCGCATACTGTTTCATCATCATTTTTCGCTATAGGCTCATACATGGAAAAGACCATTGCCGCGCCCACACCAAGCTCCGCGAGCGAAAGCACGGAAAGAATAGATGTAAACAGTCCGTTCAGGCCAAGATACAGCACACCGACAAAATATATTATAGCCGTTCTTGTTATAAACGGCATAAGCATGGATACAGATTTATTTGCAATAGAAGCGTAAATATTTCTTCTTGCGTTTTGCGTTCGTGTGCTTGCCAATGTATCCGTCTCCCGTCTTTCGTTTTATTTTGCGCCGCTGCCTCCGCGGAGCATATCCCTTACCGTTTTAAAGATCAGCTTTAAATCAAAAATAACGCTCATATTTCTTATGTATTCCATATCAAGCTTTATAACCTCCTCAAAATCGGTTATATCGCTTCTTCCGCTCGTCTGCCACATTCCGGTGATACCGGGTCTTATAGCCATGCGCGCTCTGTGTGATGAGCCGTACTTCTCCCACTCGTCAAGGGTAGGCGGACGGGTCCCGACAAGCGACATATCGCCCCATAGGACATTAAAGAACTGCGGAAACTCGTCTATAGAGAATTTCCGTATAAACCAGCCTATACCCTTCCGTGTCCCGTTCGGTCCGCTGCCAAGTATTCTCGGATCGTTGTCCATCTTGAACATCATTCCGTCCGATACAGTATTATGCTGCATCAGCTCCGCCTTCCGCGCCTCCGCATCCTTGTACATGGACCGGAATTTGAGCATCTTAAACACTCTTCCTCCCTTGCCTATACGCGGCTGAGCAAAGAATATAGGACCCGGATCCGTTATAAATATGATCGGTCCGACAATTACCATCAGCAAAACAGTGATGAGAGAGCCGATTATGCCGCCGATAATGTCTACTATTCTCTTTGCAAAGAGACTTGTTGACTGCATTATTCTTACACTCTCCGTAAGGCAGGTATAGCCGGCAAAGGTCTCCACCATCTTGTTATTATCCTCGTGCAGATGGAAATCTATTACGCGGTGGGTCGTTATGCCCATCTCAGTCAGCTTGGCGATAACATCGCGCGGCGCTCTCCTGCTGGGCAGATTCATAATAACCTCATCGATCCACCGCTTGAGAAGAAAGTCCGGAAGCTCATTTATCTCGGAAATATATTTATAGCCCATTACGGAATCTCCAACCGAATATTTCTGGCTGTCGATCAATACTATTCCCGTTATCTCTATCTGTCCAAACGAATACTTCTGCATCTTCCCTACAAAATCTTCGATATTATCATCCATTGCGATCAGGATCATCTTACGCTTTCTGTTATACACGCTGAGTCCTTTTTTTACAAGCTCTTTATATATGACCTTCACAATGTAATCGACACATATACTCGCTAGAACAAACATAGCCTCTGATTCAAACCCTATCGGCCTCTTTACGATAAAGTGCGTATAGATCAGAATAACGCCGCAGCACACGACCATGCACCACACGGAACGCATAAACTCCTTCAAAACGCCTCTGTACATTACATCACTGTGCATATCCGTCATTATGTCGAACAGAAGTATAAACAGAACAAGTATTGTTACACTGCTGACAAACTGCGACAGAGTAAACGAATGATGCCTGACAATTATAAGAATAAACATTGTAAGCGCAGCTATAACATCGATCAGCTTAAAATCAAAATGCTCTACCCAGCCTGTCTTTCTTTTCTTATACATGTTCCGAACTGCTCCTTTTTTCAAAATATATGCGCCATCTCTATAATTATAACCTAAAATTTACTCAAAGTCAACAGATAATTTGACATTTTTCACAGTTTTTGTTGACAATGTGTTTTTTCAATGATATAATATTCAATGATCTTATAATAACTACTATGGGAGCAATAAATATATGTCTGTTAAATTAACTATAGGAAGCGCCGTGTACAATTTAAAAGAAAATCACCTGCGCGAGCATATAGAAAGCATCATAGCACAGCTTACGGACGAGACGGAGCTTTTGCTTATTGATGATTGTTCAGCTAATAACTCCGGCGCCGTCTGCAAGGAATACGCCGAGGCAAACGACCGCGTCAGATACATTAACATGGGCACCAACGGCGGTCTGAGCCGCGTGAGAAACCGCACCATAAAGGAAGCTCGCGGAACATGGATCTTTTTCGCAGACGGGGATGATGTTCTTGCAGATCACGCTATTGAAACAGCGCTCGCGTTCTCTGACGAAAAATACGATATTATTATTCACGACAGACAAATCTTTTTTAATACAAAAACCGGACAGGACGCACCGCCACCCGCCGCAGGGCTTATTGAGCTACCCGCCGGTGCCGGACGAGATATAAGCATATCCTGTCTTTGCATGAGACCGCTTGACGGGGACAGACACGGATTAGGCAAGGATGCGTATTATCACGCGGCATGGGGCGCAATATACAGCCGCGATTTTCTTTTAAGCCGCGAGCTGCTTTTCCCTGCGGGACAGAAGAAGGCGCAAGACAGCGTTTTTAATACATACGCGTATTATTGCGCGGAAAAAATCGCATATCTGCCATACGTGATGTACTATTACAGAAAGGATATGCAGGGCATAACCCAGCGGTATAATCCGGATTTTACAGAAACAGCAATTTCGCTGATCGGGCATCACCGCGAATGCATGGAAAAGCTATATCCCGACGATACGGAGGTTTTTGAAAAATATAAAAGTCATCGTCTTATTTCGCTTTCCGTCGACAGCATGAAGCTTAACATCTTCCATAAGAATAATCCGAATCCGCGCGATGCTCGAAAACGCGCTTTCCTGGAATTTGTCAATACGCCTCCCTTTAAAGAGGCTATAAATGATTACGACACCTCCGGCGCATGGTGGGGCTGGGGCGTGCCGATCTCTCTCGCAAGGAAAAAGGCTTTTTCCAGACTTGACTTTTTCTTTAAACACTGGAATTTGTGCAGATTGTATTTCGGCGCAATAAACGCCATAAAAGGACATTAACAAACAAAAAACGTATCCCGCATTACTTTGGGGATACGTTTTTTATTTGTTTTTATCAGTCTACCAGCTCAAGAATTGCCATCTGAGCGCCGTCACCGCGGCGTTCGCCAAGCTTGTAAATTCTTGTATATCCGCCGTTTCTTTCTGCATACTTCGGAGCGATCTCAGCAAAAAGCTTTGTTACAACATCCTCCTTAGTAATGAAAGCAAGTGCTTGGCGGCGCGCTGCGAGTGTGCCCTTCTTACCGAGAGTTATCATCTTCTCAGCCATGCTTCTGGTTTCCTTCGCTCTTGTAACGGTAGTCGTCATTTTGCCGTTCTCCAAGAAGCTCGTTACCTGGTTGCGTAAGAGTGCTCTTCTCTGGTCTGTGGGCAAACCTAATTTTCTCTGTCCGGGCATAACCGTACCTCCTTATTAAATCTCAAAGCTTGAGAGAAATCGTTTAGTTCGTGCGTCTGGTCAAGCGCCGTGTACTCAATGTACATAAGCCTCCGAAAACGTGCGAGATGGACGATTTTATCCAAACTTATGACCATTAAATCCTTTCACAAATAAGTTTGAGAGAAAATCGTTCAGATCGTGCGCCTAACCGAACGAGTCTGTACTTTGTGTACGCAAGCGAGGGCAGACGTACGAGATGGACGATTTTATCCAAGCTTAATCCTCTTCCTTTTTAAGGTAAAGACCTAATCCTGTCAGCTTTCCGATAACCTCTTCAAGCGACTTTCTTCCGAGGTTCCTTACCTTCATCATATCCTCCTCGGACTTATTGGTAAGATCCTCAACGGTATTTATACCCGCACGCTTCAGGCAGTTGTAGGAACGAACCGAAAGATCAAGCTCCTCAATAGTCATCTCAAGGACCTTCTCTTTCTTGTTCTCTTCCTTCTCAACTATAATCTCGGTATTCTTCGCATCCTCTGAGAGGTCTATGAACAGCATCAGAAGCTCGTTCATTATCTTTGCTGCGAGAGATACAGCGTCATCAGGCTTTATCGTACCGTTTGTCCATACCTCAACAGCCAGTTCCTCGCGGTCAGTGTACTGACCAACGCGGACATTATCGACTGTATAGTTGACCTTTGTTACGGGCGTGTATATCGAATCCATAGGCAGGATGCCGATTATCGGCTGAAGCTCCTGCTTGTTCTTCTCTGCGGAAACATATCCGCGCCCCTTTGACAATGTTATTTCCGCATAGAGTCTTGCGTCCGAGTTCAGTGTTGCGATGTGCAGATCCGGATTGAATATCTCAACATCACTGTCGATCTTGATATCGCCCGCTGTGATCTCCTGCGCGCCCTGTGCGTCAATATATACGGTTTTAACTCCATCGCTGTGGAGCTTAACAGCCATTTTCTTGAGATTGAGGATGATCTCAGTTACATCCTCAACCACACCCGGGATCGTTGAAAACTCATGCTGAACACCGTCTATCTTGATCGATGTGCAAGCAGCACCCGGAAGTGACGACAACAGAATACGTCTTAGCGAGTTACCGAGCGTTGTGCCGTAGCCGCGCTCAAGTGGACTTACAACGAATTTGCCGTAGCGCCCGTCCTCACTTAATTCTGTGCACTCAATATTCGGCTTTTCCATTTCTATCATATCGGAACCCTCCTTTTAAAATTTACCGACCGGATAACGACCGGTATAAACATATATTCTTTTCCACTTACCGAGGGTAATTTGTTATATCCAAATAATATTGATCCGCAGCGGCATAGATATTGCCGGAGCCGCCGCAAAATGGTTATTATTTTGAATACAGCTCGACAATAAGGTGCTCTTCAACATCATAATCGATGTCTTCTCTGTCAGAGAGCTGAAGAACTCTGCCCTCTAACTTCTCCTTATCCATGCTGAGCCACTTCGGAATAACACGCTTAGCGTTCTCCTCTACGATCTCCTTCATTCTGCCGTTGCTCTTGCTCTTTTCTCTTACAGCAACAACATCGCCCGGCTTCACGAGGTATGACGGGATGTCTACCTTCTTGCCGTTAACGAGGATATGACCGTGGTTGACGATCTGACGCGCTTCCTTACGTGTGTTTGCGAGTCCCAATCTGAAAACTACATTGTCAAGTCTTGACTCCAGGATCTGAAGAAGATTCTGACCTGTGATACCCGACTGCTTTGTAGCCATTACATAGTACTTTCTGAACTGCTTCTCAAGTACGCCGTAAATAAACTTGACCTTCTGCTTTTCGTTAAGCTGAATGCCGTATTCCGACTGCTTTCTTCTTGACTGCTTCGGATTTCTTCTTGTGCTCTTGTCGTAACCCATAACTGACGGTTCAATGCCGAGAGTTTTGCATCTTTTTACGATCGGCTGCATATTTCTTGCCATGCTTTTAACCTCCTATACAATAATCAGACTCTTCTTCTCTTCGGCGGTCTGCATCCGTTATGCGGAATAGGTGTTACGTCCTTGATCATAGTAACACTGAGACCTGTTGCCTCTAAGGCTCTGATCGCAGCCTCTCTGCCGGCGCCGGGGCCCTTTACATAGACTTCAACAGTCTTCATGCCGTGCTCCTTAGCAACCCTTGCTGCCGTTTCTGCCGCAGTCTGCGCCGCGAACGGAGTGCTCTTTCTTGATCCTCTGAAACCGAGGCCACCCGCGCTCGCCCATGAGATCGCATTGCCGGCTGTATCTGTGATCGTTACTATTGTATTGTTAAAGGTTGAGCGGATATGAGCTGCACCCTTTTCAACATTTTTTCTGTCACGACGGCGTGTACGCGTCGTTCTTTTTGCTACTTTAGCCATTTGCGAGTCCCTCCTTAATTACTTCTTCTTACCTGCAATGGTCTTTGCCGGACCTTTGCGGGTTCTTGCATTATTCTTTGTGTTCTGTCCACGAACAGGAAGGCCCTTTCTGTGCCTGATACCGCGATAGCAGCCTATTTCCATCAGACGCTTGATGTCCAAAGCAACCTGTCTTCTAAGGTCACCCTCAACCGTATATTCGTTATCAATTACTTCACGAAGCTTGTTTATATCTTCGTCTGTGAGATCCTTTACTCTTTTATCCGGATCGATGCCTGTCTGAGCGAGTATCTTCTGACTGCTCGGAAGACCGATACCGTAGATATAAGTAAGACCGATCTCTACTCTCTTTTCTCTGGGTAAATCAACACCTGCTAATCTTGCCATACTTTTCTACACCTCCATAAAAGATATCATCAAAAATTTAAAGTGTTGTTTGTGTTTGTTCTGTGGTTATAGTTCTCTGATGAAAACCGTTTTGGGAAAAAGCGCACAGAAGGTCGTGCGGTTGAACCGACGAGCTATTAGCACCGCCAAGACGGGCGGACAGCCGTTAGGCTGGCTTTTGACGCAGTCAAAAGTGCTGAACGGTTTATATGCGAGTCGGTGAACACCGTGCGAGATTCAAAGCGATTTTTTTCAAAACTTAGCCCTGCTTCTGCTTGTGCTTCGGATTCTCACAAATGACCATAACCTTGCCTTTTCTCTTTATGATTTTGCATTTTTCGCAAATAGGTTTTACTGACGGACGTACCTTCATCTTGTCTACCTCCAATTATTACTTAGAACGCCACGTGATCCGGCCGCGGCTGAGATCATACGGACTCATTTCCATAGTCACCTTGTCACCGGGGAGGATCTTGATGTAGTTCATTCTCAGCTTGCCTGAAATGTGCGCCAGCACGCGGTGCCCGTTTTCAAGCTCTACCTTAAAATTCGCATTGGGAAGGGTCTCTATGACCGTACCCTCTACTTCTAAAACGTCATCCTTAGCCATTATTATACTCCTTTACGAGCGTTTGAGAAATTTTCTGAGCGTATGATCCTCGATCGTGCCGTCGGATATCCGCTCAATTATTTCATCTGATACATTATAACTTCCTTCAACATGCCTGATCTTTTTCCTTTTGAGATGATCAAGCCTGCGTGCTGCACCGTCTGCAACATAGACGTATTCGCCCTCGGCGCGTATCACCACATAATCACGACCCTTGTCGCGACCTGCCTTTGACCGCACTCTCTGTCCGATCCGATATTCCATTACGTTAGAGCGTCAGTATCTCAACGCCATCGCGCGTTACCGCTACTGTGTTCTCGTAATGCGCCGCAAGGCTGCCGTCACGCGTTACCACTGTCCAATCATCATCAAGGACATTAACATGATAATCTCCCATCGTGACCATAGGCTCTATCGCAAGCGTCATGCCTGCCGCAAGCCTTACGCCTCTGCCTGCCCTACCGAAGTTCGGAACCTCCGGCTCCTCATGGAGCGCTCTGCCAACACCGTGGCCGACCAGATCCCTGACAACTCCGTAGCCGCCTGACTCAAGATAATTCTGGATAGCCCATGAAACATCTCCGAGCTTCACGCCGTGCTTTATAACTTCAATTCCCTTGAAAAAGCTTTCGCGCGTAGCGTCGATCAGCCGCTGTGCTTCATCGCTTATCTTTCCCACGGCAAAGGTTCTTGCCGCATCTGAATGCCAACCGTCTAAAATGCATCCCATATCGATGCTTATAATGTCGCCTTCCTTGAGCACTCTGTGTCTTGACGGGATGCCGTGGACCACCTCATCATTTACCGATGCGCATATAGTCCCCGGAAAGCCGTTATAATTCAGAAAGTTAGGAGTGGCGCCGTGCTTTTTGTAAAAATTATATGCTATCGTGTCAAGCTCCATCGTTGTTACGCCGGGGCGTACCTTATCCTCAAGGATAAGAAACAGCTCCTTCGTCAGCTTGCACGACTCGCGCATTTTCTGTATCTGCTTAGCTGATTTTATCGAAATCATTAACTATGCCTCGATCCCCAAAGCCTTCATAACATTTGCCGTGGTATCGGCAAGCTCCTCCTCGCCCTTTGCCACTGCAAGTATGCCCTTGGCTTCATAATACTTTCTTATCGGCTCGGTCTGCTCATGGTAAACATTGAGTCTGTTCTGAATAGTCTCCGGAACATCGTCCTTGCGCGTGATGAGCTCGCCGCCGCAGCTGTCACAGATTCCTTCCTTTAGCGGCTTTTTGAAAATGATATTATACGGCACACCGCACTTTGAGCATTCGCGTCTTGAAGAAAGTCTTTCAACTATCTTCTCATCGTCTACCTCAAGCAGTAGCACCTTATCAATTTCAACGCCCGCAGTGTCCAAAGCCTCCGCCTGTGCGGTAGTGCGCGGGAAACCGTCTAAGATAAAGCCTTTTTCGCAATCAGGCTGCGACAGTCTTTCCTTGACAACAGCTACTATTACATCGTCCGGCACAAGCTTGCCGGCGTTTATATACGTTTCAGCGATCTTACCGACCTCTGTCTGCTCCTTGATGGCCGTTCTCAGCATAAGTCCGGTCGATATCGTGCTTATACCGAGCTTCTTCTCTAGAATTTCTCCCTGAGTGCCCTTGCCGGCTCCCGGAGGACCCATAAGAATTAACTTCATAGCTTCCCGCCTTTCCGCGCCGCTGCGCATATTATTGTATCGCGCAGAGTGCAGAGCGCAGAAATAAATTATTTCTGCATTCTACGTTCTGTCTTCCGCGCCGATACCCTGTTTTTATTCTAAGAATCCCTTATAATGTCTCATTACCATCTGGCTCTCTATCTGCTGTACAGTTTCAAGCGCAACGCCGACCATGATCAGAAGCGATGTACCGCCTATCTGGAATGCGTTGTTGCCCGTTACGGAACCGATGATGATAGGAAGAACCGCGACAATTCCGAGGAAGAGCGAACCGATCAGGTTCAGTCTTGATGTTATTTTTGAAATATAGTCGCTTGTTGGTCTGCCCGGACGTATACCCGGGATATAACCGCCGCTCTTCTTGATGTTGTTTGACATCTCTATCGGGTTGAACTGTATGGACGAATAGAAGTATGTGAAGAATATTATCAATAAGAAATATAATATTCCGTATATTACCGTAGTCCATACCGGACCTGTCGATGACAGGCAGTTAAGGATCGTACCGCCGATTCCCGTCTGCGGAACATTGCCGCCGTTTAAAAGCCTTACTATTGTTGAAGGGAACGCCATGATCGATGACGCGAAGATGATCGGCATAACGCCTCCCGCAGCAACCTTGATAGGTATATTTGTGCTCTGGCCGCCGTACATCTTTCTGCCTACAACACGCTTAGCATACTGAACGGGGATCCTTCTCTCTGCATTCGTGAAGAATACAACAAGCGTTATAGCCGCGATAGCAACTAAAAGTATCAGGATAGCCTTGATTATGCCTATCGGGCTGTAGCTTGTACCGGTCACGTAGGTGTTAAATACCGCCTTTGCAGCCGAAGGTATTCTTGATACGATACCTGCAAAGATGATCATTGACACGCCGTTTCCGAGACCTTTTTCCGTTATCTGCTCACCGATCCATACGATGAACGCCGTACCTGCCGTGAAGGTCAGTACGATAACGAAGAATGTCAGAACGCTCGGGTTTGTTATTGCGCTGCCCATGTTATAAAGCGTAACATACAGACCCGCGCCCTGGATAAACGCGAGCGCGATACCGAGATAACGCGTGATCTTATTTATCTTCTTTCTGCCTTCAAGTCCTTCCTTCGCAAGTCTTTCAAGCGAAGGGATAGCAACAGTAAGGAGCTGAATGATGATCGATGCATTGATGTACGGTGAAACACCCATCGCAAGCACCGTTGCATTCTGGAACGCGCCTCCGGTGAAGGTATCGAACAGATTGAACAGATCCATACCGCCGCCGCTGTCGCCTAAGAATGCTTTCATAGCATCCGCACTCAGATAAGGAACAGGAAGATGTGCTCCGAATCTGAAAACTATAAGCATGAAAAGTGTGAAGACTATCCTGCGTCTCAGATCAGGTATCTTCCAGGCATTTCTGAACGTATCGAGCATCTTACATCACCTCGACCTTTCCGCCTGCCTTTTCTATTTTTTCTTTAGCTGACGCGCTGATCTTGGCAACCTTGACATTTACCTTCTTTGTAACCTCGCCGCGGCCGAGCAGCTTAACGCCGTCAAGCTTGCGGGAGATTATGTTCTTCTCAAGCAATGTCTCCGCCGTTACCTCATCACCGTCATTAAACTTATCAAGCACCTCAACATTTACCGAAACATACTTTTTAGCGAAGATATTGTTAAATCCGCGCTTAGGCAAACGTCTGTAAAGCGGCATCTGTCCGCCTTCAAAGCCCGGTCTTACACCGCCGCCGCTGCGCGCCTTCTGACCCTTATGACCCTTGCCTGAGGTCTTGCCTGTGCCTGAACCGATTCCACGACCGATGATCTTCTTTCTGTGAGTCGAGCCCGCTGCCGGTTTTAATTCTCCAAGTTTCATACGATGCACCTCCCCACTTAAACTTCTTCTACTTCAACAAGGTGTGAAACCGTGTTAATCATTCCTCTTATCGCCGGATTGTCGTCTTTTTCGACAGTGTGGCGAATCCTTTTAAGTCCAAGAGCTTCAACAGTCTTTATCTGATTCTGCTTTCTGCCGAGCGGACTTCTAACCAAAGTTATCTTTAATTTAGCCATTTTAACCATTCCTTTCTGTTAACCTTGCGATTAACCTCTGATCTGGTCTGCTGTCTTGCCGCGAAGCCTTGAAACCTCTTCAATGCTCTTGAGCTCTTTAAGACCTGCAAGAGTTGCGTTAACAACATTGCGCTTGTTATTTGAACGTAAGCACTTTGTTCTGATATCTCTGATACCCGCAAGCTCAAGCACCGCACGAGCTGCGCCGCCCGCGATAACACCGGTACCTTCCTTGGCCGGCTTTAAAAGCACCTTGCCGGCGCCGTCAACACCGATGACCTCATGCGGAATAGTTGTGCCAACGATCGGAACTCTGATGAGGTTCTTCTTAGCAGCCTCTATTCCCTTTCTGATAGCCTCGGGAATTTCAGCAGCCTTACCTGATCCGCTGCCTACGATGCCGTTGCCGTCACCAACAACGACCAACGCGCTGAATCTCATTGTACGACCGCCCTTGACCGTCTTTGCGACACGGTTTATGTCAACAACGTTTTCTTCAAGCTCTAAATTCGTAGCGTCAATTCTTTCAGTCACTTGTTTGCCCTCCTTCTTTAGAATTCCAAGCCGCCTTCTCTTGCGCCTTCCGCAAGAGCTGCAACTCTGCCGTGATACAAGTATCCGCCTCTGTCGAATACTACTTCCTTAATGCCTGCTGCGAGCGCCTTCTCAGCAACTGCCTTGCCGACCGCCTTCGCGCCTTCAACATTGGAACCGTTACCCTCAAAGCCCTTTTCAACGCTGGATGCGGCTACGAGAGTAACACCCTTTACATCATCGATCAACTGGGCATAAATGTGATTTAAGCTTCTGAATACGTTAAGACGTGGTCTCTCCGCTGTGCCGGAGATGTTCTTTCTTACTCTGTAATGACGCTTAGCTCTTGCCTTATTTTTATCTTTCATCTTTATCATTATAAGAACACTCCTTTCAATTACTTCTTCTTGGCACCGGTCTTGCCTTCTTTACGTCTGATGTGCTCATCAATATACTTGATACCCTTACCCTTATACGGCTCCGGAGCTCTGAAGCTTCTTATCTTGGCTGCTACTGCGCCAACGCGCTCCTTGTTTGCGCCCTTTACGAGTATCTTGTTCGGCTGCGGTGCCTCTATTGTAATTCCCTCTTCCGGAGTGTACTCTACCGGATGCGAGTATCCGAGGTTCAATGTGAGCGTCTTGCCCTTCATTGCGCAACGGTAACCGACACCATTTATCTCAAGCTCCTTTGTGAAGCCTGTTGTAACGCCGATCACCATGTTGTTTACAAGAGTTCTTGTAAGACCGTGAAGTGAACGGTGGAGCTTATCGTCCGACGGACGCTCGATCGTGATCGTCTCGCCGTCTATAACGACCTTCATATCCGGATGAAGTGTTCTTGTTAATGTTTCCTTAGCGCCCTTTACGGTGATAACGTTGTTTTCCGTTACATCGACCTTGACGCCTGCCGGTATTGTTATCGGCATTCTTCCTATTCTTGACATAGGTTCTTTTCCTCCTAACTTAAATTCTCTCTGCCATTCAGTCCCCTAACGGGGGGCAGGTTTTCAGTTAATAATTCAATTTTTATTAAATTTTGAGATAAAATCGTTCAGGTTGTGCGTTTGAGCAAGCGTCATGTACTATGTGTACATAAGCTTGCGAAAACGTGCAAGATGGGCGATTTTAGCCAAAATTACCAAACGAAGCAGAGTACTTCTCCGCCGACATGCTCCTTACGAGCAGCCTTATCGGTCATGATACCCTTTGAGGTAGATACGATAGCCGTACCCAAGCCCTTGAGGACTCTCGGCATATCGTCTGCGCTTGCATAGTATCTGAGACCCGGCTTTGAAACTCTCTTGAGTCCCGATATTACTCTCTCGCCTGTCTGGCTGTATTTAAGTGTAATTCTGATAACGCCCTGCTTGCCGTCTTCAATGATCTGATAGCTCTTTATATAACCTTCCTCAGCCAATATCTCAACGATAGACGCCTTCAGCTTTGATGCCGGACAGTCTACAGTCTCATGCTTGGAAGTGTTTGCGTTTCTGATTCTTGTTAGCAAGTCCGCGATAGGATCAGTTATTTGCATTTAGTTTACCTCCTTCCGCGCCGGGCTTCCGCCCCGCGCTCGCGTGTTTGTAATTACCAGCTTGCCTTTCTCACACCCGGGATCTGACCCTTGTATGCAAGCTCTCTGAAGCAGATACGGCATACGCCGAACTTGCGAAGATATGAATGCGGTCTGCCGCATATTTTGCATCTCGTGTATTCCTGAGTGCTGAATCTCGCCTTTCTCTGCTGTTTAACCTTCATAGATGTTTTTGCCATGATTAGTTCCTCCTTTAGCTACGATCACGACTGGAACGGAGCGCCGAACATCTTTAAGAGCTCACGTGCCTCTTCATCTGTCTTTGCTGTTGTAACAAATGTGATGTCCATGCCTCTGATCTTGTCGATCTTATCATAGTCTATCTCAGGGAATATAAGCTGTTCCTTGAGTCCGAATGAGAAGTTTCCGCGGCCGTCAAAGCCGTTTCCGCTTATACCTCTGAAGTCACGTACACGCGGCAGAGCTATGTTGAATAATCTATCCATAAACTCATACATCTTGTCACGTCTTAAAGTAACCTTGCAGCCTATAGCCATGCCTTCTCTGAGCTTGAAGTTAGCTACTGACTTTCTCGCGTGTGTTACTATCGGCTTCTGACCTGTTATAGCAGCGAGATCGCCTACCGCAGCGTCAATAACCTTTGTATTTTCCTTTGCTTCGCCAAGACCTATATTAACTGAGATCTTTGTAAGCTTCGGGATCTGCATTACACTCTTGTAGCCGAACTTACTCATGAGAGCCGGTGCGATTTCCTGATTATATTTATCCTGTAATCTACTCATTATCTAAGTGTACCTCCTCTCGATCAATCGTTAAAAGTCTCTTTACACTTCTTGCAGTAGCGTGCCTTTGTGCCGTCCTCAAACACCTTGATGCCGATTCTTGCAGCCTTACCGCAATTCGGGCAAATTCTCATAACGTTTGATGCGTCGATCGGCATTTCCTTATGGATGATACCGCTCTCCTGCCCCTGAACTCTTGCCTTCTGATGCTTTGATGCCATCGCAACACCTTCAACTATGACCTTGTTCTTTGACGGGATAGCAGTAACGATCTTGCCTTCCTTGCCCTTATCCTTACCGGCGATCACCTTGACGATATCGCCTCTTTTTACATGCATTTTATTCATTTCCGACTTCCTCCTAAATCAAAGAACTTCCGGAGCCAATGAAAGAATTTTCATGTATTCTTTATCTCTGAGCTCTCTTGCAACCGGTCCGAAGATACGCGTACCTCTGGGGTTCTTGTCATCTCTTACTATTACCGCTGCATTTTCGTCGAATCTGATATATGAACCGTCAGCGCGCTTGGACATGTTAACTGTTCTTACTACGACAGCCTTTACAACGTCACCCTTTTTAACAACGCCGCCAGGTGTTGCCTTCTTAACGCTGCATATAATCTCGTCGCCGACAGAAGCATATCTCTTTCTCGAGCCGCCCATAACACGGATACACATAACTTCCTTAGCGCCTGTGTTATCAGCAACCTTGAGGCGTGTCTGTACCTGAATCATTATGAAATCCTCCTTCCGAAACGGCTTACTTAACCTTTTCTACTATTTCTACCAATCTCCATCTCTTATCCTTTGAGAGTGGTCTTGTTTCCATTACTTTGACCTTATCGCCTATCTGGCACACATTCTCAGCGTCATGCGCCTTAAGCTTGTAGGTCTTCTTTACGATCTTGCCGTAGAGCGGATGCTTTACGTTATATTCGATAGCTACCACGATGGTCTTATCCATCTTGTTGCTTACTACCGTTCCTATCTTGACTTTACGTCTGTTTCTCGTTTCCACTAAAAGTGCCTCCTTTCAAGCAATATTAGTTAGCCGAACCCTCAAGCTCACGATCGTTGATAACGGTGAGTATACGAGCGATCGTCTTCTTTACCTCAGTAATTCTCTTGGGATTCTCCAACTGGTTTACTGCCTTCTGAAAACGCAGATTAAAGAGCTCCTTCTTGGAGTCCTGCAGCTTCTCTTCGAGCTCTGCTATCGATAAATCTCTGATCTCATTTATTTTCATTACTGCTCACCATCCTCACGTCTGACAAACTTGCACTTGATCGGGAGCTTGTGTGCGGCGAGACGCATTGCCTCACGAGCGATTTCCTCGGAAACGCCGTCCATCTCAAACAGCACTCTACCCGGCTTTACTACCGATACCCAGTATTCCGGAGCACCCTTACCTTTACCCATACGAACGCCTGCGGGCTTTGCCGATACAGGCTTATCCGGGAATATCTTTATCCAGACCTTACCGCCACGTCTTATATATCTTGTCATAGCTACACGGGCTGCCTCGATCTGTCTCGCGGTTATCCATGCCGGCTCAAGCGCAGCAAGACCGAATGTGCCATTTGACACCTTGTTGCCTCTGAGCGCCTTACCCTTCATTCTGCCGCGCATTACTCTTCTGAATTTAACTCTCTTAGGTAATAACATTACTGCTCTCCTCCTTTTGAGTTATTTCTTCTGTCGCCGCCGCGTCTTTCACGCTTTTCACCGTCACGTCTGTCACGTCTTTCGCCTCTCTTGCGGCTGTCGCGGCGTCTGTTGTTTTCCTTTGCCTGAGCCTCTGCCTCTCTCTTCTTACCCTCGGCGATGTTTAAGATCTCACCCTTGTAGATCCATACCTTAACGCCTAAGATACCGTAGGTCGTTTTAGCCTCAGCAAAGCCGTAGTCAATGTCAGCACGAAGTGTCTGCAGGGGTATAGTACCCTCATGATACTGCTCTGTTCTCGCGATCTCCGCACCGCCTACACGGCCTGAAACCGCTGTCTTGATACCCTTTGCGCCCAATCTCATAGCTCTGCCCATAACCTGCTTCATTGCGCGTCTGAACGACACACGGTTCTCAAGCTGAGCCGCAATATTCTCTGCAACAAGCTGCGCGTTCGTATCCGGAGTCTTTACCTCCATGATGTTTACATTGACAGTTCTCTTTGTAAGCTTCTCGATCTGCACCTTGAGCTTATCTATCTCTGCACCGCCGCGGCCGATGATTATGCCCGGCTTTGCGGCATAGATCGTGATGAATACTCTGTTCTGCTTTCTCTCAATGCCTATTTTTGCTATTCCAGCATTGTAGCATGTCTTTTTTACAAATTTTCTGATCTTGTGATCTTCAACCAACTGGTCTCCGAACTCTTTTTTGCCTGCAAACCATGTTGAGTCCCAGTCCTTGATCACTCCGACTCTGAGTCCATGCGGATTAACCTTCTGTCCCATGAGTAGTTAAACCTCCTATTCTTAATCTTCCAATTCCTTAACCACTAAAGTGATATGGCTGGTTCTCTTTAAGATCCTGTATGCTCTGCCCTGTGCTCTGGGCTGAATTCTCTTAAGTGTAGGACCCTGTGTTGCGTAGCATTCTGATACGATAAGCTTATCCTCGTCCATATTATGGTTGTTTACCGCATTTGCGACCGCTGATGCGAGAAGCTTACCGACATATTCACAGCCCGCCTTAGGCGTGTTCTTTAAGATCGCCTCGGCAACTCTTACCGGCTTGTTTCTGATAAGGTCAAGAACGATCTTTACTTTCCTGGATGAAATGCGGGCATATTTAACTGTAGCACGTGCTTCCATTATAGGAAATCCTCCTTCCGATAGTTTGGATTCTATTTTCTAAATTTCCGATTAACGAATATTTCCCGTTACTTTGACGACTTTGAGCCTGCGTGGCCCTTGAATGTCCTTGTCGGCGCAAACTCGCCGAGCTTGTGACCTACCATGTCCTCGCTAACGAATACCGGAACATGCTTTCTGCCGTCGTGAACCGCTATTGTGTGTCCAACCATTTCGGGGAATATAGTCGAAGCTCTTGACCAGGTCTTTATGACCTTTTTCTCGTTAGCTTCGTTCATCGCATCGATTCTTTTCATAAGACGCTCTTCAACGAAGGGTCCCTTCTTGATCGATCTGCTCATTCTGTGTTCCTCCTTTTTGAACTATGAACAATGACAATTACTTGTCGTTTCTTCTCTTAACAATAAACTTGTTGCTCTTGTTCTTTGACTTTCTCGTCTTCAGACCAAGTGCCGGCTTACCCCACGGTGTTACCGGTGCCGGACGTCCGATAGGTGACTTACCCTCACCACCGCCGTGCGGATGGTCGTTCGGGTTCATTACCACGCCTCGAACTGTCGGTCTCCAGCCCATGTGACGCTTTCTGCCCGCCTTACCGATGGACACGTTCTCATGCTGCTGGTTGCCTACTATACCGATCGTTGCTCTGCAGTTAAGGCTTACGAGTCTTACCTCGCCCGACGGCAGTCTTACCTGACCGTAGCCGTTCTCCTTAGCCATGAGCTGACCGCTCTCGCCTGCCGATCTTACGAGCTGACCGCCCTTTCCGGGATGAAGCTCTATGTTGTGGATCAGTGTACCTACCGGGATATCCTTAATGAACAGCGCGTTGCCGACCTTGATATCCGAGCCTGTGCCCGATTCGATCTTCATGCCGTCCGTAAGACCCTCCGGCGCGAGGATATATGCCAATGTTCCGTCCTCATACTTGATGAGCGCGATGTTTGCGGATCTGTTAGGATCGTACTCGATGCCGATTACCGTTGCCGGCATACCGTCCTTATTACGCTTGAAGTCTATTATTCTGTACTTCTGTCTGTTGCCGCCGCCTCTGTGACGAACTGTGATCCTGCCGGTGTTATTTCTTCCGGAATTCTTGCTCTTCTTTGCGAGAAGTGAACGTTCCGGAGTCTTTTTTGTGATCTCGGCAAAATCCGAAACCGTCATAAATCTTCTTGCAGGCGACGTAGGATTATACTTTCTGATAGCCATTATCCTTTATTCTCCTTTATCTGAATTTACCTTGATTTCTTTTCTCTACGGGATCACATATCGAAGAACTCGATCGTCTTTGAATCAGGCTTAAGAGTAACTATTGCCTTCTTCCATGAAGCGCGTCTGCCCTCATAGCGTCCCATTCTCTTCAGCTTGCCGTCATAGTTCATTGTGTTGACCTTGGCAACCTTAACTCCGAATACCTCCTCGACCGCATACTTTATCTCGATCTTGTTTACAGTCTTGGGTACCTCGAAGGTGTACTTATGGATCTCATTACCCTCACGGTCATATTCCATCTTCATCGACTTCTCGGTAATGATCGGTCTTTTAATGATATCGTAAGCATTCATTATGCGTACACCTCCTCGATCTTTTCAACAGCTTCCTTTGAAAGAACCAGTGCGCCGTGCTTTAATATATCGTAAGTGTTAAGCGAACCTACGAATGAAGCCTCAACACCCTTGATGTTTCTTGAGCTCATATATACGTTGTTGTCCGCATCGGCTGTTACGATAAGCGCCGAGCTCTCGCCCAGACCCTTTAAAAGCGCCGCTATCTTTGCTGTCTTTATCTCGTCAAGCTTCAGTCCCTCTACAACGAATACCTTATAATCATTGTACTTAGCCGTAAGTGCCGACTTGAGAGCAACTCTCTTGACCTTCTTGTTTATGCTGTAGCTGTAGCTTCTCGGCTTGGGGCCTAAAGCTACGCCGCCGCCAACCCACTGCGGAGCGCGGATACTACCCTGTCTTGCACGACCTGTGCCCTTCTGTCTCCACGGCTTCTTACCGCCGCCGCGTACCTCTGTGCGGGTCTTTGTGCTCTGTGTACCCTGTCTCACGTTTGCAAGGTGGTTTACGACTACTGTGTGAAGCACCGCCTCGTTTACCTCAACTGCGAATATCGCATCGGAGGCTTCCATAGAACCGGTCTTCTGACCTTCCATATTATATAAAGCCAATTTAGCCATTATGTTTCCTCCTTCCGAGACCCGTCTCAGGCCTTAACGGCATTTCTGACAGTTACAAGACTGCCCTTTATGCCCGGCACTGCGCCCTTAACGAGGATAAGGTTTTCGTCTGAAATGACCTTAACTACCTCAAGGTTCTGGATCGTAACCTTCTTGTTGCCCATGTGACCCGGCAATACCTTGCCCTTGAATACGCGTCCGGGATACGAACACATACCCATTGAACCCGATACTCTCTTTGACTTTGAGCCGTGAGTCATAGGACCTCTGTGTAAGCCGTGCTTCATCGGACCGGCAAAGCCTTTACCCTTTGATGTGCCGCTTACGTCTATCTTGTCACCCTCTGCGAAGGTGTCAGCCTTGATCTCGTCGCCTACATTGAGCGCTGAGATGTCCTCAAGCCTGAATTCTCTTAAATACTTCTTGTTAGCTGTGTTTGCCTTAGCGAAATGACCCTTCAAAGGCTTATTTACCTTCTTGTCCTTTATCTCGCCATAGCCTACCTGTACAGCGTCATAGCCGTCTGTCTCGACCGTTTTCTTCTGCACTACCGTGCACGGACCCGCCATAATTACCGTTACCGGAATTACCTTGCCGCCCTCGCCAAAGATCTGTGTCATGCCGATCTTTGTTCCTAAAATCGCTTTTTTCATGGTTTTCCTCCTTGTTCAGTTATTGGTTCGCGCAAAGCCGACGCGAACTTGACCCGCATCATAGCCCTCAGGCTACTGCGTTTTTGTTGGTTTGCCGTATCAGTATAATTACTTCTGGATTATGCTGATGTCTACACCGGCAGGAAGATCTATCTTCATAAGTGATTCCATGGTCTTTGCACCCGGAACAACTATGTCGATAAGTCTTTTGTGAGTTCTTCTTTCGAACTGCTCACGCGAATCTTTGTACTTATGCACCGCGCGGAGGATAGTGATTATCTCCTTATCCGTCGGAAGCGGGATGGGACCGGATACCTTTGCGCCTGTTCTCTTCGCGATCTCCACGATCTTCTCAGCGCTCTGATCCAATACCATGTGATCATAAGCCTTCAACTTGATTCTGATTTTCTGGTTTGCTGCCATACTCAGTTCCCTCCTTAAATTGATAATTTGATGCACTCTGCACGACAGCTTTTAAAATTTGTACACTCTGTCGGGCGTTTCCTATCTGCCCTTTTAAAAACCCGCCTGATCTTTATGATCTGCGGGCCGTACAAGTCAAATTTTCCGCCGAAGTCCGTGTAAATTTCCACATAATTATTCCAAAAGAGCGCAAGACACAGGTATAGCACCCTTTGGACACAGACTTAGTGGCTTGACTGCCGCCCGGTTTCACGAACCGGACAATCTCCGCGGAAAAACCGGCATTTACACGCTTTTTGGGCGCTTGCCGCAACCTCCCGCATCATCGTTTGTCATAGTGTCACATCCTACATTGTAGCATAATCAAGCCAAAAAGTCAATGTTTTTACAAAATAATTTTTATAAATTACTAAACAAATTTAACGAAATTCTTGTTTGTTTTTTGTGCAAATGCACGGATAAGTGCCGCTTTTGTGGTAAAATATAGCACGCCGACGAAATTGTACGGTAAATTTTAGTTTAGTGGGGAGTTAGTGGGCGGCTCTGCTGTCCTTGCCCTGGGGCAACACTGGTCGGGCGCGAGCGCCCTGCTCGTGCTGGCATCCCGGGTGGGCTTTTCAAGCTTCGCTTGAAAAGGTCGGATTGGGGTTCACGGCACTAAAAAATGAGATAAATTAGCGGCTTTAGATAAAATCTATCTCTGCCG
>JAFRDB010000052.1 GCA_017404065.1 Clostridia bacterium | reverse complement strand
ATGCCATACCTTTGATCCGAAAACGCTGCCGCACTCGCCGCAGAACACTTTACCTGAAAGAACATATTTGCTGTTCCTATTGTTTATACCGTTTCTGCCGCTTTCCACCAATCTCTGTACCGCATCGAAGGTATCAACAGGGATGATCGCTTCGTGATCATTTTCAATGTAGTATTGCTGCACCTCGCCGTTATTCTTTTTCACCTTTTTCGTTAAAAAATCGACTGTATAGCTCTTTTGCAGCAACGCGTCACCCTTATATTTTTCATTAGTAAGTATGCTTTTTATAATATTATCATGCCATTGCTTTTTTCCTGTCACTGTCGGGATGCCTTCCTCCGTTAGCTTACGGGCTATTCCGCAAAAGCTGTAGCCGTGCAGATACATTTTATATATCCGCCGAACCAATGCCGCCTGTTTCTCGTTTATTACAAGTTTTCCGTCTGTGCCCTTGTCATAGCCGAGAAACCGGGAATAAGCAAGCGTAACATCACCGTCCGCAAACCTCTTGCGTTGTCCCCATGTGGTGTTCTCTGATATATTCCGCGCCTCCTCCTGTGCCAGCCCCGACATAAAGGTAAGCAGCAGATCACCCTTACTGTCGAAGGTATATACATTTTCCTTCTCGAAATAGCACTCGACATTGTGATCTCTGAGCTTCTGTATAGTTGTCAGAGAATCAACGGTATTTCTCGCAAACCTGCTAACTGATTTCGTGACAATGAGGTCAATCTTCCCATCAAGGGCATCCCTTATCATTTCATTGAACCCGTCACGCTTCTTTGTACTTGTACCCGTAATGCCTTCATCGGTATATACCTTGACAAACTCCCAGCCCTCATGCTCCTTTATGTATTTTGTGTAATAGTCTATTTGTGCTTCATAGCTTGTGAGCTGCTCAAGCATATCAGTTGATACTCTCGCATAAGCCGCCACGCGTCTAAGTCTCGGCTCATCGATCGGTGATGAAGTGTATCTATCGATCGTCGGCGGTATTATTCGTACTTTTTTTGTCATTGTACCTCCTCCTTGCAGTGTTGTCAGACTAATATAATATTTACGGCAACTCGGCTGACACCGCTCGCGGTGGCTGACGAGTCTTAGTCGCTATTTGACGGCATTACTCTTCCTTGAATTCCACGGCACTGTTTTCTCTGTTCCGTCCTTAAAGTATAAGGTCAGCTCATTATTAGATAAAACAACTATACGCTTGATTCTTTCCTTGTAAAGCTCCTCATCAAACTCTGACAGCTCCAGTGCCTCTTTAATGACTCTTTTGAGTTCACCTTCCCTCACCCATCGTAAACCGCATACTCGCTTTCCCGAAGCGCACCCCCATCCGTATGCGCCTGTTGATCTGATGCGATGTCTTCTGAAGTTCTCACCGCAAACACCGCATTGTATTTTTGAAGTAAAACAATTCATGCGACCTGTGTTTATCGGATGCTCTTTCACATATCTGCTTCTTTGCGATCGCTCCTCATCCGTCCAGCGGTCTTTGTTTCCTGTCAGCTCCCATTCTGCCGCGGCAACAGTCCCGTCCTTGAAATGGTACTCAATCAAATTTTCTCCCGAAACCACTATTTTTGAAACAAGCTCTGCAATCTTTGCTTCATCGCACTCCGCGCCATACACCTCTATGAATTTCGCTTTGACTGTTTTGTCCGGGATCCTTCTTCCTTTGCACTCCGCAGCATGGCCGTGCGTTGTCCTTTTGCATACCCAGATCCGCTCCTTACTGCCGTTTGATTTATAATAAACATCCTTGATATAATTACTTCCGCAACAGCCGCATTTTAGCTTTCCTGTCAGCGGGGATGTATTTATGTACTTATTCCAGACTGCACCAAACTCCGCCCGTCTCTTATATTCAGTCTGTGCCGCTTCAAACACAGCAGCGTCGATGATCGGTTCATGATGATCTTCTACCACATACATTGGCATCTCACCGTTGTTTCTTTTTTCTTTTTTCGTTATTGGGCTTGCACTATATGTCTTTTGCATTATAAGCCTTCCGATATAGACCTCGTTTTTAAGAACATTGCTAATCCTGTTGCGGCTGAATTTAAGATCAGTGTATTCCTTTTCAAAAGTATTTCTGATTTCCGTTACGCTCTGCCCCGCAAGGAAATCACTGAATATCCGACGGACTATCACAGCCTCGTCTTCATTTATGATCATTCTATCGTCCTGCCAGTCATATCCGAACACCTTATACTGCTGCGCCGGCAAACCCTCACGGAACTTCTTTTGAAGCGACCACTTGATGTTGTTGCTCATAGAGGTTATTTCCTCCTGTGCAAAAGAAGCAAGCACCGTCAGAAGAAACTCTCCGTCCGCACTTAACGTGTTTATATGTTCCTTCTCAAATACTACCGCCACGCCTATTTCCTTCAAATGACGAACGGTATTGAGAAGGTCTACGGTGTTTCTTGCAAACCTCGATATTGATTTCACCAATACCAGGTCAATATTTCCCGCATCACATTCAGCTATGAGCTTATTAAAGCCGTCTCTGCCGCTCGTTTTGCTGCCGGTGATATAGCTGTCAATATATACTCCTGCATATTCCCATTCCGGATTTGACTGTATCAGATTACTGTAATAGCTGACCTGTGCCGCAAGTGAATGTGTGCTTCGCTCACTTTCCTTTGAGACTCTGGCATACGCTGCTGTGCGCACAACGCCCGGATTGACCTTGCGCCGTTTCAGCTTTATGATCTTAGCCATCATTGATCATCCCCTTGAAACGCGCATTTATGTAACACTCATGGCAGCAGTATTTCCTGTTCTTATTACCGTATGAAACGAAGTCTTTTCCGCAAGATGCACATCGAAGCTCATAATTCGCCTTACGATTCACATTATCGGGATGTGCTTTCCACCAATCAGTTTTGCATTGTGTGCAGCAGAACTTACGCCTCTTGACCTTCTCGCGCTGCACGATAGCTTTGCCGCACTGAAGGCATATATCCTTCTCTTCAAGACGCTCCTCTTCTGATTTGATTTTTAAACGCCTGCAATAGCTTTTTACCGTGTTTCTTGATAATCCGGTAAGCACCGCGATCCTGCTGTACGCTATTCCGTTACGGCGCATACGCTCAACTTCAATTTTCTGCTTTTCGGTCATAAAATCATATCCTCTACTT
>JAFRDB010000007.1 GCA_017404065.1 Clostridia bacterium | reverse complement strand
TTGTTTGGGAATGCCCCAACTGCGGCAACCGCGATGAGGACTATCTCTCGGTAGCGCGCCGTACCTGCGGCTATATCGGAACACAGTTCTGGAATCAGGGACGCACACAGGAGATAAAGGACAGAGTGCTGCATCTGTAATATGAAGAACAAAAGAATACTTGGTGATCTGCTCCTGCTTCTGACCGCCTTTATATGGGGCGTTTCGTTTGTAGGCCAGAGAGTAGGAATGGATCGCATAGAACCGATATCATTTAATGCGGCAAGGCAAGTGCCGGCAGCAATAGCTGTCGGCCTTGTCAGCATTATTAAGAATAGAACAGACAAGACTGAGCGGAGTACAGAACACAAAAGAAATACTCTTATCGGCGGTATATGCTGCGGAACAGCTCTTGCATTCGCAAGCATAACCCAGCAGATGGGGCTTGTCTATACAACAGCCGGTAAGGCGGGATTTATAACAGCGATGTATATAATCATTGTACCTGTTATAAGCTTTTTTATATTCAGAAGAAAGGTATCGTGGCTTGTCTGGGTATCTGTGATAACAGGTGTAGCGGGAATGTACCTTTTGTGTATAAAGGATGGCTTTAAGCTTGAAAACGGAGATACGCTTATAGTGATCTGCGCCTTTCTGTTCGCGGGGCATATACTGTGCTGTGACTATTTTTCGCCGAGGGGTGATCCGATCCGGATGTCGGCGATACAGTTTATGACAGCGGGATTAATTTCAGCGGTGATCGCTTTTATAGCGGAGGAGCCGAATACGGATAAGATAATATCCGCGATAATACCGATATTATATTGCGGTCTTATTTCAGGAGGAGCGGGATACACTTTGCAGCTCGTTGGACAGAAGTATACAGAACCGTCCGAGGCCTCACTCATTATGAGCCTGGAGTCTGTTTTTGCCGTGCTTGCAGGTGCCGCTGTGCTTGGCGAACGCATGACGGGAAGGGAGATCATCGGTTGTGTGATAATGTTTTCGGCAATAATAATTGTACAAATACCGAAAAACAACAGTTAGGTTTTGTGGAAGAATTTAATTGTCATAAGTTTTGAATGGAGTTCGTGGTTATGATTATGAATAAGATGAAGGGAAAGCTGGGGTTTGGTTGTATGCGTCTGCCTATGCTCGGCGGCGAGGTGGATAAGGAGCAGTTTTCGGCAATGGCGGACGCGTTTATAGATGCGGGGTTCAATTATTTTGATACCGCGCACGGATATATAAACGGAAAGTCTGAGATTGCGATCGCGGAATGTGTTTCAAAAAGACATAAAAGAAATGATTTTTTGCTTACCGATAAGCTGACAAGCCCGTATTTTAATAAGCAGGAGGACATACGTCCGTTTGTTGAGAAGCAGCTCACTCTTTGCGGTGTGGATCATTTTGACTATTACCTGATGCACGCACAGGATCATAATAACTACGGTAAGTTCAAAAGCTGCAAAGCTTATGAGACCGCAAGCGGATTAAAGGAAGAGGGGCTTATCAGGCATCTCGGTATATCGTTCCATGACAGAGCCGATGTGCTTGACATGATACTTACCGAGCATCCGGAGGTTGAGATAGTACAGATACAGTTCAACTATATCGATTATGAGGATCCATCGGTCGAGAGCCGCAAGGTATATGAGGTTTGCGAGAAGCATAATAAGCCTGTTATCGTAATGGAGCCGGTAAAGGGCGGCAGCCTTGTAAATCTGCCGGAGGCGGCGGATAAGACTCTGCGTGACCTTAACGGCGGCAGCAATGCGGCCTACGCCATAAGGTTTGCGGCGAGCTTTCCGAAAATGGCAATGGTGCTGTCGGGAATGAGCAATATGGAGCAGATGATGGATAATATCAGCGCGATGAAGGATTTTAAACCGCTTGACAAGAGCGAGATGGCGGCGATATCAAAGGTCTGCTCAATACTTAAGAGCTATGATCTTATACCCTGTACCGCTTGCCGCTATTGTGTAGAGCAGAATAAATGTCCGAAGTCTATAAATATACCGGAGATGTTTTCGGCATATAATATGTACAAGGCATTCCACAACTGGAACACAAAGATGTACTATAATACGGCTGTAACGGCAGAGGGCAACGGAAAAGCATCGGATTGCGTCAGATGCGGCAAATGCGAGCGGGCTTGTCCGCAGCATCTTGAGATATGCAAATTCCTTATAGATGTTGCAAATATGTTTGAAAACGGCGCTTTCTGATCAGGCGAACATTAGAGGGGACGACAATGACGGAAAAATACGCAGAGTATCTTACGAGTCTATGCAGAAATGTTATAGAGGGAAATAAAACCGAATATATTCCGGATCAAATGGAGCTTGGCGAATTTTTTGAGTTTTGCGCCGAGCACAGGCTGGAATCCATTGCGTTTACTGCGCTGTCGGAAACAGACGCTCATAAGCTTGACGAGGATGTATGGGCGGTATTTGCCGATAAGTATTATCAATCAGTGTTTTTAGACGGCACATTCTCGTATTACTATGACGAGATAACATCGGCATTCCGTAAGCTGAGTATAGCGTATCTTCCCATGAAGGGTATTATATTAAAAAAGCTATATCCGGCTCCGGAGCTGCGGCAGAGCGCAGATCTTGACATATACATAGGAAGTGACTTAAAGACTGTAAACGAAGCGCGCAAGGCAATGGAACGGATCGGGTTCAGAACAAATTCGTTCGGGAAATTCGGTGTCGCTGACGAGTACGAAAATGATGATCATGTATTTGTAGATCTGCATCGTGTGCTTTTTAGCCAGAAAACCGCGTGGACAGACGAATGCTGCGCTATATCGGACAGACTAAGATCGGTCGATGAGTATGAACGCGCGATGACTGATGAGGATTTTTATATTTATATGGTCTGTCATATTGCCAAGCATATAACAAATGGCGGTATCGGTATACGCGCCATCCTTGATTTATGGGTGTATCTTAGGCATTATAAAGAGCTTAATAAGGAGTATATCGAAAAAGCTTTTGAAAGGGGTTCTCTGACCGTGTTTCATAAACGGCTTATGCAGCTTATGGATCACTGGTTCAACGGCGCTGAGGCTGATGATGTAATAAAACAAATGGCATTGTATGTTGCCGGCAGCGGATGGAACGGACGTGATGAGCAATGGGTCGCGGCAAGCATCAACGCTAACGCTCCCCGTGCCCGATCGATCCTGAGCGCAAGGCTAAGGAGCTATGCCGGCGCGATATTCTGGAGCGCGGACAGACTGTCGGAAAAGTATCCCGTGTTGGAAAAGCATCCGGCTCTGCTGCCGTTTTGCTGGGTGCATCGTGCATGCAACGCGCTTGTTAATAAGCGTGACACGGTAAGGGAAGTATTTCACTACTACGATGGAGCGGATCTTAATGCCGTCAAACGCATCAACAGCTTCAGAAAAGAGATAGGTCTGTAGCCTGGCACCGGATCGGGGAGAAGAAGTATAGGTTGTGACAATGAGTGGCGTAACCATTGATATAATTTCAAAAATAACTATAATTGATCGCGCCGGTTGGAGTCGGTATATTTATATATAATCGCGTCTGTACTGTGCCGGCTTCATACCGACGTGCTTTTTGAAATGCGAAATGAAATTGCTCGTGTCTGTGTAGCCGCAATCGAGAGCTATCTCTGCCACCGGCTTATCGGTAAGGCGGAGCATACGCTTTGCTGTGTTTATGCGGTAGTTTGTAAGATAGCTGTATGGTGTTGTGCCCATTACGCGTTTGAATATACGGATGAAGTGGTATTTAGATAGATGCGCACGCCTTACCATATCATCAATGGTTATGTTTTTGCTGTAGTTATCCTTTATATAGTCCGTAACTGTATCTATCATTGCCGAATACGCGCGGCGGCTCTCCGCATCGGCGGCATCAGCCGCGGAGCGGCACAGGACAAGGTAAAGCCTGTGAAGATCTGAGGAAATCTGCAAACTGTTCATAACGTCATTTATTCGCATACTGTCCATAATACGGCGGATAAGCAGCTCAAAGGCTGCAGTATCGCCAACCTCCGCGGCGCGTACTCCGTAAGCGGCTAAAGCGTTGTGCAAAGATGCAGCTCCGGCTCCGTTAAAATGGATCCAGTAAAACTCCCATTCGCCCGTTACAGCCTCATAAGAGTGCGGGTGGCGGCAGTTGATCACGGTTCCATATCCGGCTCTCAGCTCCGTTTCGCCGCCCTCGGCGCGAAGTCTGCCGCTGCCGCGGACGGTGTACAGCAAAAGAAAGCTCTCGTGAAGCTCGCGCGTTACGGCATAGCCTGTGTATGCTGTAAAATGCCCTGCCTCCTGAGCGTAGAACGGCAGCTCTGCCGCTGCCGGCGTCGGCGTGGCGGTTATCCAAACAGAGCTGTCATATATGTTTTCGTTATATTTAGCCATAGCAATCACCTTATATTCGTGAAATAATTATTTTTATTCTATCATATTTCATACATTTAGTCAATCAATAATCTAATATTTTCATAGATTGTTTTACACACAAACGGATAGCAATAATTTCATATTTTGTCGCAATAATATATATTGAAAATGCTTTTTTTGTGGTGTATACTATCATCATACTAAGCCTTATAGGAGGAAAAAGAGATGGCTGAGGTTGTTTTAAGACATGAGAAGGTAACGATACCTACATACGAGATATCCGAATATGATAAGAACCCGATGTTTCTTGAAAAGCGCGTATATCAGGGCTCAAGCGGAAGGGTATATCCGCATCCGGTATGCGAGGGTGTTTCCGACATAAAAACAGATAAGGAATATGACGCAATATTTTTGGAAAATGATTATATAGAGGTAATGATACTCCCGGAGCTTGGCGGAAGGATACAGAGACTCTATGACAAGACAAACGGCTATGACGCGGTATACTATAACGAGGTTATCAAACCCGCGCTCGTAGGTCTTGCCGGACCATGGATCTCCGGCGGTATTGAGTTTAACTGGCCGCAGCATCATCGTCCCTCGACGTATGATCCGGTGGATTACACAGCAAAAAGGAATGCCGACGGTTCTGTAACTGTCATAGTCGGTGAAACCGAGAAGATGTTCCATCAGAAGAGCACAGCTTCGTTTACTGTTTATCCGGATAAGGCATATCTTGAGATCAAGGGACGGTTCTATAATCCCACCGACCGCCCGCAAACGTTTCTGTGGTGGGCAAATCCGGCAGTACCGGTAAACGACTATACACAGTCCATTTTTCCACCGGATGTTACAGCCGTAATGGATCACGGAAAGAGGGCAGTTTCAAAATTCCCGATAGCCGACGGGGTATATTATAAATATGACTATTCGCCCGGCACTGATATTTCAAGATACAAGAATATACCCGTTCCGACCTCATACATGGCATATCACTCCGACTACAACTTTGTCGGTAATTATGACTTTAAGGAGGAAGCGGGTCTGCTGCATATAGCAGATCATCACATCTCGCCGGGTAAAAAGCAGTGGACATGGGGCTGCGGCGATTTCGGAAAAGCGTGGGACAGAAATCTCACTGATGAAAACGGTCCGTATATAGAGCTAATGACAGGTGTATTCACCGATAATCAGCCGGACTTCACATTCTTAAAGCCATACGAGGAAAAAACTTTTGTACAGTATTTTATGCCTTACAAGAAGGTCGGCACAGTAAAGAACGCGTCGACCGAGGTCGTTATGAGCGTGGAGACTATAGACGGCAAAACAAAAGTAGTCGTTTACGCACCCGGCAGAATGGATGATGTTGATATCATACTCTCATATAAAGGCAAGACAGTATTTGAAGAAAAGGCGGTAATATCGCCTGTAGATATATTTACAAAGACTGTAGAGTTTGCGGCGGAGGATGAGGAGCAGCTGACCCTTACCGTTATAAAGGACGGTAGAGAGCTGCTCAGCTACACACCGAGCAAAAACACTGAACCGATACCGTCGGCAGCAGAGGAGATCCCTGAGCCGGAGAAGCTGGAAACAACAGAAAAGCTGTTCCTTGCGGCAACGCATTTAGAACAGTACCGACACGCGACATATTCACCGGAGCCTTATTACATTGAAGGATTAAAGCGTGATCCGTCAGATATACGTCTTAATAACGGTTACGGTAAATACCTTTATAATCGCGGCAGAGCGGCGGAGAGTATAAAGTATTTCCGCGCTGCTATAAAATCATCAACATGGAAGAATCCGAACCCTTACGACTGTGAGCCGTATTATAACCTTGGAGTATCACTGAAGGCTATAGGAGAAACAGACGCGGCGTTTGACGCATTCTATAAGGCTGTATGGGACGGAAACCAGCAGGATCGTGCGTTTTATCAGCTATCCAATATTGCGGCGGGCAGAGGCGACTATATAGAGGCGCTGGAGTATGTGGATAAATCTCTTGTTAAGGGTGCGCATAACATGAAGGCGAGAACGCTGAAAACAGCACTTCTCCGAATCACGGGCGAAAAAGAGACCGCTATAGCTTTTGCAACGGAAAGTCAGGAAATAGATCCGTTAGATCACGGCTCGCGTTATGAGCTCTATCTGCTTACCGGTGAAGGGTTTGACGAATTAAAGAGGGTAATGCGCGGAGATAATCATAACTATGTTGAGCTTGCGCTGACATATATGGCGGCGTATTTCTACGATGAGGCGGACAGTGTACTTGCTCTCGCGCCTCAGAATGAGCCGATGGCGCATTATTACAGATACTACTGCACAGGCGACAGGTCGGAGCTTGAAGCGGGAGAGAATGCACCAAGTCTTTATTGTTTCCCAAACAGAACAGATGACATCGCGGTGCTTGAAAACGCATCCGCGGACGGCGGTAATTATTCAAAGTATTATCTCGGTTGTCTGTTCTATGACAAGGGTGTATGGGAAAGATCGGTCGAGCTGTGGGAGGCTTGCGCTGATAAGATCGCGTTGCCGACCGTTTACAGAAATCTTTCACTTGCATATTATAACAAGCTCCATGATGCAGACCGCGCACGAGCGGCTATGGAAAAGGCGTTTGATATGGACAGAACGGACGCGCGCGTGTTCTTTGAGCTTGATCAGCTCTACAGTACGCTTAATCTTACTCTTGAAGAGCGTTACGCGGCAATGCAAGAGAATCTCGGTATACTTGAAAGCCGTGACGACCTTTATACGGAGTATATTACGCTTCTGAACCTCAGGCATGAATATGATAACGCTTATGACCGTATTATGAGCCACAGCTTCCATCCGTGGGAGGGCGGCGAAGGCAAGATAACCGCGCAGTACCGCAAGGCGCTCATAAACAAGGCAAAGGCGGAGCCTGAGAAGGCGATAGAATATCTTGAAAAAGCGCTCGCATATCCGCATAATCTCGGCGAGGGCAAGCTGATCGGAAGCCTGGATAATGATATATACTATATGCTCGGCGGACTTTATGAGGATGCGGAAAAGAAAGAATGGGCGTATCGCATGGCTGCACGCGGCGATTTTCTCCTGTCCTCGGCTATGTATTACAATGATCAGCCGCCTGAGATGACATACTATGCCGCGCTTGCGCTTCGCGCACTTGGCGAGACGGCTGAAGCGGAAAGACGTTTTGACGGCTTTATAGAGTATGCGAAAGAGCATATTGAGGATGATGTGAAGATAGAGTACTTTGCGGTATCTCTGCCGGACTTCCTTATCTTTGAAGGAGATCTGAACAAGAAAAACAGGGTACACTGTTGCTACATGGCTGCACTTGGATATCTCGGCAAGGGCGATAAGGACGCAGCAAGGAAGTATGCGGAAAAGGGACTTGAAATGAGCCGATGCCACGCCGGTCTCCTTGACATAATAGAGAGTTTATAATATAATATTGTCATATTTAAAACTATTTAACAGGAGCAAAACGATGGAATATAAATTCAAGAATTACAAGCAGCCGGAGATAATGCGAAATCATCTTGAACTCGGCGGTACAGCTCCGAACGGGGAAAGGATAGATGTAAACAGCCTTTATATCGAGCGCGGCGGTAAGCCGTGGCTCGGTGTTATGGGCGAGTACCATTTTGTACGTGACAGCCGCGATAACTGGTACAGAGAGCTATGCAAGATGAAGGCGGGCGGCGTATGTATTGTCGCTACATATCTGTTCTGGATATATCACGAGGAGACAGAGAATGAATTTGACTTTTCGGGCGATCGCGATATTCGCAGGTTTATCCTTGACGCAGAGCGCGCAGGGATGGACGTTGTGATCAGGATAGGTCCATGGGCGCATGGAGAGTGCCGCAATGGCGGACTGCCGGATTGGCTTCTTAAAAAACCGTATAAACTGCGTGATAATAATGAGGAGTATATGGCGCAGGCGCGAAAGTGGTATTCGCGCATTTATGACGAGGTTAAAGGACTGTTTTATAAGGACGGCGGAAACATAATAGGTATACAGATAGAGAATGAGCTTACAGACAAGCCGTGGCATCTTCTTGCGCTGAAGCATCTTGCAATGGATATCGGCTATGACGCGCCGATCTGGACAGTCACAGGCTGGAACAGTCTTTACGGCGCAAAAATCCCGACAGAGGATTTTCTTCCGGTTTTCGGCGGGTATGAGGAAGCGCCGTGGGAACCGCACACCGATCCGCTGCCGCTGTCCGTTCACTATGTGTTTGACCCCAACCGCAACGATGCTGCTATCGGTCTTGACGTTATCGGCAAAAACGATGACGATGGCTGGCGTCTGCCGTATGAACGCTATCCGTTTGTTACATGTGAGCTGGGTGGCGGACTGCCGACAACACATCACAGGCGTGTATATATACGTCCTATGGATGTATATGCTATGTCTCTCGTGAAGCTTGGATCAGGTAATAATCTTATCGGATACTATATGTATAAGGGCGGTATAAATAAAAACGGTAAGCTGTCCACACTGAACGAAACCAAGGCTACGGGATATCCGAACGACTACGCAGCGCTCAATTATGATTTTCAGGCGCCGCTTTCGGCTTATGGTGAAGTACGCGAGCATTACAGGCTTACAAACATGCTGCATATTTTCGTTAACGATTTCGGTGACAGTCTTGCTGCTATGCCGGCTGTTATGCCTGAGAAGCAGGTCAGTGCGGATGATCTTTCATCGCTTCGTTATTCAATGCGAACAGACGGAAAGAGCGGTTTCGTGTTCGTAAATCACTATCAGCGTCTTGCAAAGCTTGAGCCGATAGAAGATGTGGTTATAGATACCGTCGCGGTAAAGCTGCCGCCGATAACGGTCGACGGCGACGTTGCGTTTATAATGCCGTTTAATATGGCGATGGGTGATACGACGCTTAAATATGCTACAGCGCAGCCGCTCTGTAGTGTAGGGAACACATATTTCTTCGTAGAGATAGACGGAATAGAGCCTAAATTCAGCTTCACGAGCGGTGAGCGGTTTACGGCTAAGGCGGGAATTGATTCATCAGTAAGCGTAGGCGATATAAGAATAATTACACTTACGTTCGATCAGGCACGTTTTGCCCGTAAGCTTCGCGGAACGCTATATATTGGCGAGAACTGCGACCTCTATGACGATGGGGATATCAATGCTGTAGGATGCGGCAGCTATGCCTATTATAAATGGACGGGCAAAAGATTTGAGGAGCACGCTGTAAGGCGCTCGTTTAATAAGGCTGAGCTTATACTTAAGGAGTGTGACGCGCCGTTTGAGCCGACCGAAAAATATGAGCTTGAAATAGGCGGCAGACGCGCGCTGAAATGGTATCATGCAAAGGTAACGACACCCGAAGGATTTGTAGAGATACCTATGGAATGTGATGTTGCACAGCTATATACAGACGGAGCGCTTACAGCGGATAACTTCTGGTACGGAAAGCCGTGGCGCATTCCGGCACGGCTGATATACGGGAAAAAGGCGTATATTGTTTGCTCTGAGCTGAAAAATGATTTTTATAGAGAAGTATAAATTTCAGTTTGTCGGGGAGATAGTGGGTGGGCGCAGCCTGTCCTTGCCCTGGGGCAACACTGGTCGGGCGCGAGCGCCCTGCTCGTGCTGGCATCCCGGGTGGGCTTTGCGAACTCGTTCGCAAATGTCGGATTGGGGTTTACGGCACTAAAAAATGAGATAAATTAGCGGCTTTAGATAAAATCTATCTCTGCCGTAGCCCCCAACCCGCCTCGCAAGCTCGGCACCCTGCCCCGGGGCAGGGACAGCAGAGCTACACCGCAAACACATCTATAAACTGAAATTTTAATGAGGTAATTTTTATGAAAATAATTGATATATCCGGCGCGTGGGAGTATCGCACTGATGATTCCGTTGCGTGGCGCGGCGGGTTCATGCTGCCGGGCAGCACGTGTGAGAACGGTGTGGGAAAAAAGCAGGAATACTTTGATCTGCTCACAAAGGAAGCGGTTCGTGCGCCACGTGAAAAATACGAATATATAGCGCCACTATATCTAAGACGCGAGATCGAGATACCTGAGGACTGGAGAGGTAAGCGTATCGGTCTTTTCCTTGAACGCGTCAATATGTCAAGCACGGCATGGCTTGACGGTAAAAAGCTCGGATATACGACGGTAGGACTCAGCACGCCGCATACGTATGACCTCACCGGCGTGGAGCCCGGCAGACATATAATTGAGCTGTGCTCTGATAATCGCGATGTTATAAATATTGACAAAATGGCGAGCGGCTATAGTATAGACACGCAGGGCTACTGGAATGGAATTATAGGCAGGATAGAGCTTCAATCCGAAGAGATGGCTCATATCGGAGCTGTGCGTGTATATCCGGATGAACACGGTTTAAATGTTAAGGTGGTCGAGGTGAGCGAAACGTATTCACCTGAATATCAGACAGACTGCACTCTTGTGCTTTCGGTCACAGACCCGAACGGGAACGAGCTTGGCGAGCGTGTGTATGAAAAAAAGCTGTACAACACACACCAGCCCGACTATTACAGATATGATATTGATAAGCCGCGCTTTTGGGATGAGTTCACTCCGGAGCTATATACGCTACGTGTGAGATTTATATGCGGTGGAGTTACGGACGAGAAGAAAATTCGCTTCGGGATTCGCACGATCAAGAGCGAGAATAAGAGGCTTATATTGAACGGAAGAGAGCTTGCATTGCGCGGTACAACGAACTGCGCACAGTTTCCGCTCACAGGATATCCGCCGACTGATAAGGAAACCTGGCTTTGGCGAATGAATACGGCAAAGGAATACGGCTTCAATCATGTGCGTTTCCACGCGTGGTGTCCGCCGGAAGCTGCATTTATGGCGGCGGACGAGGTCGGTATATATATTTCTGTTGAAATGCCGCTCTGGCTCAATCGTGACGTATGTGCTCTGGAGTTTGGAGAGGACAGAGCGCACCGTGCGTATTTCAGCGATGAAGCAATCAGGATCTCCGACACCTACGGTAATCACCCGTCATTTATTATGTTTTCAAACGGCAATGAGAATATGGGCGATTTTGAGATGCTGGAGAGGATTACGACTATGATCAAGGCCTATGATCCGCGGCGGTTATATACGTTAACTTCAAACTTCGATCATCCTGTCCTGCCGTGTGAGGATTACCTGTGCGCATTTGATGCGGGCGGCGAGCATATCCGTATACAGAATATGCAGGATGAGGTCGCAAAGGATACCTGTCTTGACTACAGCCGCGCGGTAAATAAGACACCTGTGCCGGTTATATCGTTTGAGGTAGGGCAGTACTGCTCGTATCCGGACGTTGATATATGCGAGAGATACACGGGTAATATTCTTCCGACAAACTTTGACGTTATTCGTAAGGAAATGAAACGTAAGGGAGTATATACAAGGCTTGCTGAATATGTCAAGGCATCCGGCGACCTTGCGGTAAAGCTTTATAAGGAGGATATGGAGGCGGCGCTCAGGACAAAGGGATTTGGAGGAATTGAGCTGCTTTCGATAGCTGACTATACCGGACAGAGCACAGCTACTGTAGGCATACTTGATGTGTTCGGCAGCAGCAAGGGCTTTATATCACGGGAGAAATGGTGTGAATTCTGCTCAGATGTTGTGCCGTTGTTTAAGGCAAAGCGAATATTTAAAAATACTGAAAAGCTTATAGCCGAGCTTGACCTCTACGATCACGGCAAGAAAAAAATATCAGAGCCTCTGTATGAGGTGCGAATTTATAATGATGGCAAGCTGTTCTACAGCGAGGATACGCGTAAAGCAAGTCTTGAGGTGCCGCTTAATAATATAAAAAAATCATCCCGACTTGATGTAGAGATAACTGTTGAGGGACACAAAAACTCCTGGCGTATATTTGTTCTGGTATTGCCTGAAACAAATAATCAGCTTCATATCATTAAAACAAAGGAAGAGCTTGATTCGGTTATTAATAACGGCGGGAGAGCCGTTGTAGGACGCGAGCTGTTTACCGGCGCCAAGGAGGGAGGGTTTATACCGGTATTCTGGTCGCCTATGCATTTCCCGACACCAAAGCCCTGCGGTGCGATAATAAACAATGCGCACTTAATATTCAATGATTTCCCAACGGATCAATATCCTGATTATCAATGGAAAACGCTCTTTGATAATTCGGTAAACTGTGATCTCACAATGCTTGACTTTGATGTGAGACCGATAATCGAAATAGTGCCGAATTTTGTGGATAACACGCCGTCCTCGCCTTTGTTTGAAGCGCGGATAGGGAAGGCAGACCTGTTATTCTGCGGCTTTGATCTTGATATCGATGACGTAACCGTAAAGTGTCTGAAAAGTGCGATAGCAAAATATATGAAATAATAATAACCCGCGCATACTTATGCCATTGCCATAGATGTATGCGCGGGTTATTAAAATGTCATTTCAAAACATTTTCATCGTGCAGCTTTATATGTGTGCCGATGATCTCGGATATATCCGTAACCGTTACGAATGCGCTTGTGTTACTGTTGCGGACAATTCTTTTGATCTCGGATAGCTCCATCCTTGTGATAACACAGTAGAGCACATCCTTCTTTCCGCTTACCAGTCCCATTCCGTCCATCAATGTGCAGGTACGACCGAGTCGTTTATATATTTCCTCTGCAACATATTTACCGTCATCCGTTATAACCATTATAGCCTTGCCCTGTTCAAGCCCTTCTTCAACCATGTCAATGACCTTAAAAGTTATAAAGTAGGTAAGAAGGCTATACATTGCCCGATCCCAGCCGAAAAGAAGACCGGCACAGGCGTAAATAACTATATTTGCAAGCAGTATTATCTGTCCGGTTGAAAATGAGGTTTTTTTGCTGATGAGCAGAGCAATGATCTCAGTTCCGTCAAGACAACCGCCGAATCTGAGCACAAGCCCTACGCCACCGCCGAGGATAATGCCGCCGAACACAACAGCCAGCAGCTCTGTACTCGTAACATCATTCATGTCACTGAACACTTCAAGAAGTATAGAGAAAACCACCATACCATAAACTCCGCGGAAAAAGAAACCGATCCCAAGCTGCTTGAAGCCTATGACAAGGAAAGGCAGGTTAAGCACGATAATATATAGACTCATGCCGACAGGTGTAACGCGGTCAAGAATCATACTTATACCGGTTATGCCGCCGTCAAGTATGGTAGAGGGGACAAGAAATTCCTCAATTGAAAATGCTGCAAGCGCCGCGCCTGCGGCTATCATCAGATAAGGAAGTATGTAGTCCTTTAAAAGCTTATTTAACATATTCAGAATTTTCTCTTTTTTCTCGCTCCGGAGTACAGCCTCTTAGAAAATCCTCCGCCGGTGCGTCTTTTATGTCTGCCGCCAAAAGATTTTTGCAGCTTTAAAAACGGGTTTTTGTGTGATTTTGTAATAGACGCGAGTTCACCTATTGATGAGATATTTGCGGTTTTTTTGCGACCGGAGGTATTGTTGTTTTTAATGAGCGAGGTAATGTTAACGCCCTGCTTTCTGCGTTCGCCTAACGTCAGTTTGGTTGTGTTGAGTTTGTGCGTTTTACGCATTTCTTCATTTGATAGCTTAACGATAAGAATTGCTATCATATAGAACAGAGATGTGAGTATCGTAGGTATAAGTCTTATACATATAACGGCCTGGAGTATAAGCACGACAGATATGAATATCGGAAATGCCAGCGCGATCAATCCAAGAAACATCTCAAGATTTATATGGTATAGACTTTTTCTATCAAAAAAAGTAACTATACCGCTTATAAACACCAGCAATCCGCTTGTAAAAACAACATACGAAAGCTGCACGCCAAGTGTGGATATTGAGTTGTTTGCCGGTGTGTCAAGTACGCCGGTAAATTCAAGCAGTCCGCATATTATAAGAAATCCACCAAGTAATAGGTTTATTATACTCGAAACAATTAATGGCTTTTTATACTTTATATTCATGATTATGACCTCCGTTATTTATATATATAAATTTAGTTTTTGATTTGCTCCGTCAGTTCTATTGTGCCTTCCACAGTCACGGATTCTCCGGACGCGATCTCAAATGTGTAGGTGTTGGATTCAATGGTGGAAAGATCCACCTTGTCCTTGCGCCTGTTCGAGATATCCTTCAGATAAAGCTTGCCTGTACCCTTGGCTACATATTTGCCTGCAGGTATGTCGGAAGGACATTTATAATCTTTGTCTTTAAGTGAGTATTTTCCGCCTGGTTTATCAGCGCTGATATCGGATAGCCCGTCAAGATATGACTGCTTTTCTTCGATAGATTTTTCAAGCTCCGCATTCTTTTCGGAGACACGTTCTATGTCGCTGTCATAGCTTGCGATATTTTCCTTTAAGGCTTCTATCTCTGAGGTCAGCAGCTCGTTTTTACTTATCTCCTTTGTATATTCGGCTTCCTTGCGTTCAAGCTCCTTTTTTTCGTCCTTAAGGTCGCTGATCTTCTCGCGCATATCATTTTTTTCAAATTCAACTACTGATGCGGCGTGTGTGTGTAGGATCGATCTGCTGTTTAACACAACAACGATTATACCGGCCAACACGGATATGCAGACAGGCACGATAAAGGTCAATATAAGATGTGTTTTGCTCTTCATGGATTTATCGTTATCTCTCCTTTCTCAGGTGCGTTTCATTATCATGATACCGGTGTAAACTTCACGGTACAGTCAAGCTTTAGCTTGTCACCTGAGGACAGCTCTACCTCATAAGCGGCATTGCCGAGCGTCGTGTTATATTTTGACTGACCTGCGGAATTTGCTGCGGCAAACCCTCCATAGCCTGTGATAGTATATCTGCCCGGAGCTATGTCCCTGCCAACGGCATAGCGGCCGGGTGAAAGTGACAGAATAGCGCCGGATGCGGAAGCGATTTTTGAATTGATCTCCGCAAGCTTCTCGGTCTTATCGCTTACATCTTCATTTATCTTTTTCAGTTCATTCTGCTTCTTTTCTATCTCATTTCGCAGCTCTGCTTTCTTCTCCTCAGGATCATCAAGCTCCTTTATCTGAGCTTCTTGTTCACTCACTGTTTCGTCAAGAGCCTTGACCTCAGCACTCAGCCGGCTGTACTCTTTTTTTAGTGAGGTATATGCATCGCCCTTGCGTAGAGCCTCTGCGTATTCCTCCGTTATTTCACTGTTTACAGGTAATATTACTGCGATCCCGTAGGCAGAGACTATGATCGCCGCGCATAAAAACGCGGTTAAAGCGTATTTAAGCATGGCTTTGCTGCGTCTGCTAAGCCCGTATGAAGAGTCGTATATCTCCTCGCTGTTTTCATTTATCTTCAAAGCAGCTTCATCGATGCCGTTTACATCCTTTTTTTCTTCCATAATATTTCCTTTACTTGTTTTTTACTAAAAACACTTCTTTAAATTGATATGCAAAGCTGTCATGTGAGCGTTTTGCGATGTTGTAGTCATCAAATATTCCGAATACCGTAGGCCCTGATCCGCTCATTACAGCGCCTATAGCGCCGTTTTTGACAAGCTTTTTGCGAATGCCGCGTACCACCGGATGCATTCTTTCCGTAACAGCACCCATCACATTTTCCATGCCGCCGGCTACCGCATTAAGGTCGCCCTTTTCAAGTGCGTTGATAACAGCTTCCGTGTCCGGATGCGCGGCTATGATTTCGTTGTCTATCGCCTTATATATAGACGGTGTAGAAACGCTTACTCTTGGTTTTACCATAAGAATATAACAGTCCGGCAGGGGGGAGAGCGGAGTTATGATCTCGCCAATGCCCGATGCGAGTGCTGTGCCGCCCATCAGACAGTAGGGCACATCCGCGCCGAGAGTGAGCGCGATATCTGCAAGCTCGCTGCTCGAAAGTCTTGTGTTATACAGCATATCCAAAGCGGCAAGGACCGCTGCGCCGTTTCCGCTGCCGCCGGCAAGCCCTGCCGCTACCGGAATATTTTTGTGCAGAATTATCTTACAACCACCGCTTAGTTTTGTATAGTCAAAAAAACTTTTAGCAGCGGAATATGCAATGTTTTTTTCGTTATTGGGCAGAAACCTGAGATTTGTCGAAACTGTTATGTCGTTATTTGTTCTGTCAACAAGAATGAAGTCAAACAGCGATACAGTCTGCATTATCATCTCTACGGTATGATACCCGTCATCACGCCTGCCGAGAACATCAAGCGTAAGATTGATTTTTGCGTATGATCGCGCCATGGCGCGGTTCCCGGTGATAACAATTTCATTAGAAAGCATAATTATCCTCTTCGGCTATTATGTATCAAGCTCTTTATGCGAGCTTTCGATAAGGGCTTTTATTTCATCGTCCGTTATTGTAACAGTTTCATCGCATTTAACGAGATAGGCAAGATATTCTATATTGCCTTCCGGTCCCTTTACGGGCGAGAATGTCAGTCCTTTAACCGCAAATCCAATATCCTCTGCAAAATCGGTCAGTGTGCGGACTACGGAAAAATGCACATTCTTATCACGCACAACACCTTTTTTACCGACCTGACCTCTGCCCGCCTCGAACTGTGGCTTTATCAGCGCCGCAACCGAACCGCCGTCGCGCAGCAGTGAGTATGCGACCGGAAGAACCAGCCGTAGAGATATGAACGAAACATCTATTGATGCAAAATCAAGCTCCTCACCAATATCTTCGCATGTAACATAGCGTATATTTGTGCGCTCCATATTCACCACGCGCGGATCCTGACGGAGCTTCCACGCGAACTGGCCGTAGCCAACATCGACTGCATATACCTTGCTTGCTCCGTTCTGAAGCATACAGTCTGTAAATCCGCCGGTAGATGCGCCAATGTCCATTGCGGTACATCCTGAAAGCGAGATAGGGAACAGAGCAAGTGCCTTTTCAAGCTTCAGACCGCCGCGGCTTACATATTTAAGCTGTTCGCCGCGGATCTCTATATCAGTTTCATCCTCGGATAGCATGGTGCCCGCCTTGTCGCACTTCTGATTTTTGATATATACCTGTCCGGCCATTATAAGAGCCTTTGCGCGTTCACGGCTTTCGACCATACCCTTTTGAGTGAGGTAAACATCAAGTCTTATCTTTGCCATTTTTAATTTTCCTTATTATATATTCCGCGATACTATCTGCGTCAAGACCGTAATGTTTATCAAGCTCGGCAACGCTTCCATGTACTATCGGCTCATCCGGTAATCCGAAGGTCTTAACTTTCGTGTTCAGCCCGTTAGTGGCAAGAACGCTGCAAACGCGCTCGCCAAATCCGCCTGACAGCACATTATCCTCTATTGTTATTATCAAGCCGCATTTCATTGCCGATGAGATTATTTCTGCCTCGTTTATAGGACGGATAGTCGGCAGCTCCTTTATCTGGACGGATATACGTTCCGACTTTAGCTTATCAAATACTGCCTTTGCTGTACGGAGCATCCTTCCGGTTGTGATTATAGCAGCGTCTGTTCCGTCTTCTTTAATATATACTTTATTCAGTTCAAACCTCTCATGCGTAAATCCGCTCTCAGCGCCGCCGCGCGGATATCGTATAGCGATCGGTCCGCTGTGTCTGTTTACCGCATAGTCAAGCATCTCGTCAAGCTCTGCAAAATCAGAGGGGGAGAGCAGTGTCATGTTTGGCATACACGAGAGAAAGGATATATCATATACACCCTGGTGAGTTTCGCCGTCAGCTCCTACAACGCCGGCGCGATCGATCGGGAAGACTACATGCAGATTCTGCAGGCAAACGTCATGCAGTATCTGGTCAAATGCACGCTGCATAAAGGTGGAGTACAGCGGTATTACCGGTATAAGTCCCTGAACAGCCATTCCGGCGGCAAGAGTAACACCATGTTGTTCTGCGATCCCGACATCGAAAAATCTATTGCGGTATTGCTTTGAAAATTCTACCAGTCCTGTGCCGTTTGGCATAGCACAGGTTATCGCTGTTATTTTTTTGTTTTCTTCGGCAAGCTGAACAAGCTTTTTTCCGAACCGGCTGCTGTAGCTTTCACCATGCTCCGGTATCTCGCCTGTTTTTGCATTAAACCCGCCGACACCGTGGAAGGTATCCGCGTGCTTTTCTGCCGGCGCATAGCCTTTGCCCTTATGCGTGCATACGTGTATTATCACCGGCCTCTTTTCCATCCTTGCGTATGTAAGGCAGGAAATGAGCGAGTTCAGATTATGTCCGTCTACAGGACCTATATATTTATAACCAAGCTCATCAAACATGGTTGTGGGAAGAACACTCTTTCTTATTCTGCGCTTTACGGATTCGATCATCTGTCGTGAAGGGAGCCCGACGAGCGGTATCCTGTCAAGAAGCCTTGAGATCTTCAGCTTGGATCTGAAATAATGCTTGTTTATCCGGATGTTGCGAAGATGCTTTGCCATAGCGCCAACATTTTTTGATATAGACATGTGGTTGTCGTTAAGAATAAGTATCAGCGGCGTTTTGTTTTGTCCGGCGTCATTTAGTGCCTCATATATTTCACCGCCTGTCAGAGCGCCGTCGCCAAAAAGTGCGATTATATTATATGATTCTCCCAAGAGATCCCTTGCTCTTGCCATGCCGAGCGCCGCCGAAACGGAGGTGGAGGAATGACCTGTGTTAAAGCAGTCATATTCACTCTCGCTGCGTTTTGGAAAGCCGGAGATACCTCCGAAGGTTCGGAGAGTATCAAAGCTGTCTATCCTGCCGGATAGTATCTTATGGACATACGATTGATGTCCAACATCAAGAATCAGTTTATCATTCGGCAGGTCAAAGACCTTGTGAATTGCAATAGTAAGCTCAACAACACCTAAATTAGCAGCGAGATGACCTCCTGTTTTGCTCACATGCTCAACAAGAAAAATGCGTATCTCATCGCAAAGTGCGTTAAGCTCGCTGTTTGTAAAATCCTTTATGCTGTTGTCGTTCCTTAATCGGTCGAGCATAGTGTTCATTTCAGTATTTCACTTTCTTGTTTATAATTAAACTATATCATCTGTAGAGAGCGCTGAAATCTAATGTTTTGCGCGAGGCAACAGTGCAAGAACTCTGCCTTGCGAGCGCGCAAGCTCCACTGTGTTATACGTGCCGCTTCTTCTGTGCGTAAGATAAACAATGCCGTATTGAGCGTCATTTACCATGGCCTTGTTCCTAAGCTGCATACAGCCTGTTATATAATTACCCTCAGTTATATATCTGATACTGTCGGCATTCGTTATGATCCTCTGCCAGAGCGCTTTATCCGCCTTGTTCCACTTTGCAGTCTGGTTATGGCAGGGAAGGTACAGATGCAGCTTTATTTGGGGATACTGTCCGCGTAAACGTAATATCAGCATTTCCGCAAGTGTATCATATCCAAGCGCGCCGCCTGCGATAAAATCAGTGATATCACGGTTTTCTATAAGCCAAAGCGCCGCGTCGCGTGTCTGATTGATCAACAGCTCGCGATGTGCTGCCGGAATTATCCTGTGCCCTGTAAAAAAACAACTCTTATTTTTCATCGTCAGCGTCTGTTTTCGGCACGATAGGGTCTATTTTATCGTCAAGCTCATCTACCGGTATAAGCTTTTTTAAAAAGTCCGGATCATACAGCTCCTCGGTAGATACCGCGGGAGCGGAGCTTTCAGTATCGTTAAGCATATCATTTTCCGCGGCGCGTGACACTTCCTTGGCTTGTTCGCTGCCGGAGGGTGCTTCGCCCGAAATCTTTTTCCTGATAAGCTCTATGAATGAGCGAAGCTTTTCAGGGTATCTCAAGTACATAAAGATTACCGCGCCGATTATGATTATTAACAGGATAACTGTTGCTGACACCGCCGTTGATGCATTGCTTCTGTCCTTAGCTATTTCCTCTGTGCTTTTGCGCGGCTCGGGCTTGCCGGTTTCTGACGGCTTTAGAGGACCCATTGGCGGGATTGGACCGTATTCCTCCTCATCAAGCTCAGAATGCTGCGGTGCCCGTGTAGGGAGAGGTGTAAGCTTTATCACAGGCGGATCTGTCTTTGTCGGCGCAGCCTCGTGTGTTTCCGTATTGCTCGCGGCAGAACCTTGCGATCCGGCAGATCCGGAGGAAACTGAGCTTTCGTTGCCGGAGCTGGAGGATGCCACACTGTCAGCGGAGTTGAAGCGGAAAAAGCCTGCCTTGCCCTGTATGGCTCTTAAATGGCTAACAAGAGCGCATGCCGCAAGCGCGGTGTCATCTGGCGAGGAATTAAAGCTTCCATCACTGCTTTGTTTCGTTATTATCCAATCTAAAGGTGTTCTGCCGCCGGGCGCAAAACGACCGTCCTTTTCGTAGTTTATGCCAACGCTGTCAAGCGCCATTGCCGAGTATGCCGTGTTTGTAAATGTGCCAAAGCCGCCGTCGCTCCCTATCCTTGATGCAAGATAGCTTGCCGCGTTTGCGATCGCTGTTTCCGTACTATAGGAATAGCTTTCATTTTCTCCGGTGCCGGATATGTCATATCTGCTGCCGCGATGGAAGGAGAGAGCTATCATGGCTCTTGCGGTCGTGTATATATCGCCGCCAAAGCTTCCGTCAGCCTGCTGCATCGTCATAAGGGTAAGCACCATGTGATCCATACTTATTTCGCTGCTCTTTATGCTGTATCCGCCGGAATCAAGCGTTATGATCGCGCCGGCAAGATCTGTTGCGTCCTCACGCATACGATTATATGTATATAAACGCACAAAGCTGTCTGATGTTCTTGAACCGCAAGCTGTCTCTGTCATGATAAGCCGCTGACCGTCCATGTCGGTTGATGGGTTTCGGGATTCTGTGTAGCTCAGGTATTTATTAAAGTCAAAGCTTCTCCCCATCCTCGAGAGCGCTGTAACGGAATTATCTGATGCCGCGGAATCCGGATGCTTTAATGGCGAAGCCTCGGATAAGATCCAATCAAACGCCTTGTCAGCGGCCTCGTATATATCCTGCTGTGAATATGCCGATACAGGTATAATTCCGAAAATTGCTATAATGATACCGCAAAGAGCGCATATATATTTATTCATGTCATCAACTCGTTTCATTATTCGTATGCCTTATATGCATAAGCATACAGATATTAATATTATAACACATTTTATTTTTTTTGTCAATCTAAAAACAAACTTTAATATTTGCTTGACAATTAAGCGATTTTGAGGTAAAATATATATATGAATATTTATAATTAACAGGAGGTTCAGGAATGAGCGAAATAAGATTTGATTATTCAAAGGCTCTTGATTTTGTTTCACAGCATGAAATCGATGCGATAGCACCCTATGTTAAGGTCGCGCACGACACTGTAATGAACAAAACAGGTGCAGGAAACGATTTTCTCGGTTGGGTAGATCTGCCTGTGGACTACGATAAGGATGAGTTTGCAAGAATTAAGGCGGCAGCTCAAAAGATCCGCTCCGATTCCGAGGCGCTTATTGTTATCGGCATAGGAGGCTCATACCTTGGCGCAAGAGCTGCAATAGAGATGCTTTTGCATTCATTTGCAAACGCGGTATCACCGGAGCTCAGAAACGGTCCGCAGATATTTTACGCCGGCAACAGTATAAGCGGAACATATCTTGCGGAGCTTATAGAGGCAGTAGAAGGCAAGGACTTCTCTGTAAATGTTATCTCAAAGTCCGGCACTACGACAGAACCGGCGATAGCGTTCAGAGTGTTTAAAGAAATACTTGAGAACAAATATGGCAAGGAGGGCGCAAAGGGCAGAATATACGCTACAACCGATAAGGCACGCGGTGCGCTCAAGACTCTTGCTGATGCTGAGGGCTACGAAAGCTTTGTAGTTCCTGATGATGTGGGCGGACGCTTCAGTGTACTTACCGCTGTCGGACTGCTTCCGATAGCTGCGGCGGGCATAGACATTGACGCTATGATGCAGGGCGCCGCAGACGGCAGAAAGCTATATACTACTCCTGATATTTCCGCAAATCCGGCATATCAGTACGCCGCTGTAAGAAACTGCCTTGCCCGCAAGGGAAAGACTGTGGAAATGCTCATCAATTTTGAGCCGTCGCTTCACTATTTCGGCGAGTGGTGGAAGCAGCTTTACGGCGAGAGCGAAGGTAAGGATAAGAAGGGTATATTCCCTGCAGCGGCAGATTTCTCAACCGATCTGCACTCAATGGGTCAGTATATCCAGGACGGACAGAGAATACTCTTTGAGACCGCTGTTTTGGTCGATGAGCCTAAGAAGAACGTTACTATAAAGACAAATGACGACAATCTTGACGGACTGAACTTCCTTGCGGACAAGACTGTTGATTATGTTAATCTCAAGGCTTCACAGGGTACAGCGCTCGCGCATGTTGATGGCGGAGTGCCGAATCTTGCGGTTAGAGTGCCGAAGCTTGACGCATATAATTTCGGTAAGCTTGTGTACTTCTTTGAGATCGCTTGCGGAATATCGGGTTATTTGCTCGGAGTAAATCCGTTCAACCAGCCGGGTGTAGAGTCATATAAGAAAAATATGTTCGCACTCTTGGGCAAGCCCGGATACACAGATATGCAGGCTGAGCTTGAGGCAAGACTTAACAGATGATTATGAATTAAAAATGTAAAGCATTGTTTTGCGTTTGCATAGATAATTATAAATGAATTGGAGGATAATACAATGATAAAGTTATTGATCGGCAAAAAAGGATCAGGTAAGACAAAGGAGCTTATTGCAGCGGTAAATGCTTCCGCAGAGGTAGCAAAGGGAAATGTTGTGTTCATATCAAACAACACATCAAGCGCTATGTATGATGTTACCAGAAAGGTAAGAATGATCGATACATCTGATTTTGACATAATAAACTATAGCGAGTTTGAAGGCTTTATTTGCGGCATAATCAGTGGCAACTACGATATTACCGATGTATATGTTGACGGTCTTTTCAAGATCGTTGACGGTGACAATCTTGACGGTCTTGAGAAATTTCTCGCAAGACTTGAAAAAATAAGCAAGAAGTTTGATATTTCCTTCGTTCTCTCGCTCAGCATCAGTATTGAGGACGCGCCGGAATATGTAAAGGCGCTTGCATAATTTTTGATTTTTACATGCATAAAAGGGCGTATATGCCCTTTTATGCGTTATTTTGAGATTCACGAACATAATAAGCACAGCGCCCGTATTTTTAACATTGGCATACACATATATGTTTCATAGGAACAAAAATAAGGGCTGTTTGCTTCTTTGATTGTGAATAATAAGCTGCCGCAAAGCGGCGGAATGGAGAAGTATATGCAATATCACAGTACAAGAAATAACGCTATAAGCGTAAGATCAGCGCAGGCAATAAAGCAAGGGCTTTCGACCGAAGGAGGACTGTTCGTTCCGGATAGCTTTCCGAGGATCGGCACCGAAGAAATAGCAAGTCTTGCCGGTAAGTCATATCACGACCGCGCATATTTTGTTCTAAGCCGGTTTCTTACGGACTTTTCGGAGAAGGATCTTATGGCGTGCATTAAGGGCGCTTATACGCGCGACAAGTTTGGCACCGACGCGATAGCGCCGGTATATAAGTTTAATGACCGTGTTTATTTCTTAGAGCTTTGGCACGGCCCGACCTGCGCGTTTAAGGATATGGCTCTGCAGATACTGCCGTATTTCCTTACTACATCCATGAAGATGACCGGTGAGGATAAGGAGATAATAATTCTCGTTGCTACATCGGGTGACACCGGAAAGGCGGCGCTCGAGGGCTTCCGTGATGTTAACGGAACAAGAATAATCGTGTTTTATCCGGATAACGGCGTAAGCGAGATACAGAAGCTGCAAATGGTGACTCAGCGCGGCAATAATGTTTCTGTTGCGGCTGTAAAGGGCAATTTTGACGATGCGCAAAGCGGTGTAAAGAGAATATTTACCGATGAGGATTACAAAAAGCTGCTTGACAGAAACGGGTTTAAGCTTTCAAGCGCGAATTCGATAAACTGGGGCAGACTTGTCCCGCAGATAGTTTATTATTTTTCCGCCTATGCAGACCTTTTGAGCTGCGGTGAGATAAAAGTGGGAGATGAGATAAACATTGTTGTTCCGACCGGTAATTTCGGCAACATCCTCGCCGCATACTATGCAAAGAAGATGGGACTTCCGGTCAAAAAGTTTATATGCGCGTCCAATGAGAATAATGTCCTCACGGACTTTATAAAGACCGGCGTCTATGACCGCAACCGCGTGTTCCATACAACGATATCACCGTCGATGGATATTCTTATATCATCTAATCTTGAAAGATTTTTGTATGACCTTTCCGGCTGTGATGATGCTGTCGTATCAGAGCTTATGGCAAAGCTTGCGGAGGATGGCGTGTATGAGGTCAGTGCTGATATAAAGGCAAAGATCACGGAAATATTCGATGCGGATTGCTGCGACGATAAGGAGACAATGGCGGCTATCAGAGATACCTTTACCGAAGGCGGTTATGTTATTGATACTCATACCGCGGTCGGTAAATGTGTATATAATAAATATGTTTCACGCACGGGTGATATGACAAAGACGGTTATTGCATCAACAGCAAGTCCGTTCAAATTCAATCAAAGTGTCCTGATCGCGTTGGAGGATTACAATGCGGTTGCCGGAAAGAACGAATTTGAGCTTCTTGATATGCTTGAGAAAAAGAGCGGCATGAAAGTGCCCGTATCGCTTGCTGAGCTTAAGGATAGAACAGCAATATTTAATACTGTAGTTCCGAAGGAAGACATGGAAAACACCGTAAGCGACTTTTTGAAGGTAGAATAACGGAGATTAATATGATAAAGACTGTTGAACTCATAAATAAGCTTAAAAACGGAGAGCTGAATAAAAAGCTCTCATACTTATATGCGTGCGGGGATGACACACAACCGTATGCTGACAGGTATATGAGTGTTATAGAGGGTTATAAGGAGATCTACGGAGAAGCGGAGGAGCTTGCTCTTTTCTCCGCGCCGGGCAGAACAGAGATAGGCGGCAACCATACCGATCATCAGCATGGCTGTGTGCTTGCCGGCAGTGTTGATCTTGATGTTGTTGCGGCAGTATCCTTCAATAACGATAATGTGGTACGTATAAAGAGCAAGGGCTATAAAATGGACGAGATTTCTCTTGATGATCTTGAGATACATCCTGAGCAGTTCGATATGTCTATAGCGCTTATCCGAGGCGTGCTTCGCGCGTTTAGCGAGCGGGGGTATAAGCTCAGCGGCTTTAACGCATATACGGAATCGAACGTAATGAAGGGCTCCGGTCTTTCGTCCTCAGCAGCGTTTGAGGTGCTTGTAGGTACTATTGTAAGCGATCTGTTTGCAAATAATGAAGTGGATGCGATTGAGATCGCAAAGATCGGGCAGTATGCCGAGAATGTGTTCTATAACAAGCCGAGTGGTCTTATGGATCAGATGGCGTCATCAGTCGGGGCTGTTGTTTTTATTGATTTCAAGAGCACTGAGATTCCGATAGTTAAGAAGGTGGATTTCGATCTTAATAAGTATGATCATTCACTTTGCATAATAGACAGCGGCGCGGACCATGCGGAGCTGACATACGAATATGCGGCTGTGCCGGCAGAGATGAAGGCGGTAGCCGGATATTTTGGCAAGGAATATCTGCGTGATGTTGATTATAACGATTTCCTTCGTGAGATGAAAAATTTACGCGAGAAGCTTAATAATGATCGCGCGGTGCTGCGAGCTTTTCACTTTTTCCACGATACAAAACTTGCGGCAGAGGAGGCATACGCGCTTCTTGAGGGTGATTTTGATAAGTTCTGCTCACTCAGCAAACGATCCGGTTTATCCTCGTATATGTATCTGCAAAATGTATATGCGTCAAGTCTGCCGCAGCAGCAAGCGGTAGCAGTAACAATAGCGCTTTGCGGTGAGATACTCGGCGAGCGCGGCGCGTATAGAGTGCACGGCGGCGGCTTTGCCGGAACCGTACAGGCGTTTGTACCGAATGATATGCTCGATGAGTTCAAGCAGCGGATTGAGGCTGTATTGGGCGAAGGAATGTGTCATGTCCTTCGGATCCGCCCCGTTGGTGGTTACAGATTATCTTAATAGAAAAAACAGAACCTTGTTTTGAATATTCAACTGTTATCAGTAGTTACATATATGCTTTCAAGGTTCTGTTTTTTTGATGCGTGAATAGAAATATATGAGGGGAATAAAGATATACTGTAATTGTAACAGGGAGGCAAAATATGCGAGTGCATCTAAGTCCGCTGTTAATACCGCTTGCGGCTGTGGCGGTTTGGACGCACACCGCATCGCAGCTCACAGCAGCGTATATGTCGGTAACAGTTCATGAGCTTGCGCATCTTTTAGCAGCGCTTTGTATAGGTCTGTGTCCGGACTCAATTACTCTATCGCCATTCGGCGCTCATCTTATATTAAAGAACAAGATAGTACGCTCCATAGCCGATGAGATCATTTTGTACGCTGCGGGACCGCTTATAAACGGTATTATAGCGGCTGTTTGCGCTATAATGGGCTTTACCGGCTTATACCGGATAAATGCGGCGCTTTTTATTATTAATATTTTGCCTGTACCGCCGCTGGACGGGGGAATAATATTAAAGCGTATCATCGCTTACCGTTTAGGCTTAAACATAAGCGAACGTGTCTGTGCAGCGATTTCCTTTACAGCCGGAGCGGTGTTTTTTGCAATGGCGCTTTATGGCGCGTATACCGGTGCGATAAATCCGTCGATGTTCATAATGGCTATCTTCCTGTTCGGCAGCGCGGTGACAGGGCGTGAGTTGTACAATGTTGACTTTATAAGCGGACTCTCTGCTAAAAAGCGCTCGAACCGCGTAAAAATCGTCGTTATACGTGATCAACGCGACCGTTTTGCAGCGGTCAGGGGTATTTCTCCGGCATATACTACGATCGGGTTATCGCGCAGTCCGGACGGCGACATACGCCTGATAGATGAGCCGGAGCTTATATTTCAAATACTCAATTGATACTTTTTTTACAAACAAGTATATGAGGTCTTTAGTATTTGTAACAATAATGAAAAAAAGAAGTTAATGTTGTGTTATTGATTTCTTTACTTGTTTATAGTATAATTAAAAAAAAAGAAAGGAAGTAATAAAAATGACAGATCGTGAAGCAGTAGGTTTAATAGCAATGTTTGCCGCTATGGGGGCTGTATATACTACATGCATAATCGCTTTATATGTCCTCCAGGTAATAGCGAACTGGAAGATATTCACAAAAGCGGGTGAAGCGGGCTGGAAGGCGATCATTCCGGTATATAACGAGTTTATACTCTTCAAGATATCGTGGAAGACATCTTACTTCTGGATCATGCTCGTGTTGTCGGTGTTGGCAAGTATCTTGTCAGAGTTCCGGTACAACAGATTCTGCATGGTATTATGCCTTATAGCATGCATAGCTATTATTGTTCTTTACATCATGCAGATGGATAGGCTTGCAAAGTCATTCGGATACGGCGTAGGTTTTACATTAGCGCTTATTTTCTTTAATCCGATCGCAATGCTTGTTTTAGGCTTCGGTAATGCACAGTATATCGGCAATACAACAGAATAAATTGATAAGCTGTAAAGTCTACAGGTGCTGTGGCTGCGGCAGAGCAACGGATGCGAAGGACGCGCGGTATATATATAAAAAATCATGTATATGCCGCGCCTGCTTTGCAGGAATACGCAGTGTGGAAGGCAGCAAACGCTTTTTTGGTGACTATTATAAGGATTATACATATTCACCTTTCTATTATGACGGTGTGTTCCGTCATATTTTTTTAAGCTTTAAGTTCAACGGTAATCTTGCCTTCGGTCATTTGCTTGGTATGGCAACAGGGGAGAGTCTTTCTGATATTAACGAGCTTCACTGTTATGACGCGATCGTTCCGATCCCGCTTTCGCGTGAGCGGCTTAATGAACGCGGCTATAACCAGTCGCTTATAATTGCCGAGTATATTTCCAGGGCTATAGATGTGCCTGTTATTGAACTTTTAAAACGCACTGTAAATACGCCTGCTCAGAGCATTTCCGTCGGAACGTCAAGGACAAGAAATCTGATTGGAGCATTTAAAGCCGCGTCTGATACGGCGAGCAAGAGGGTTATTTTATTTGATGATATTCATACAACGGGCAGCACGCTTAACGCCGGAATGGTTGCGCTTAAAAACGCGGGTGCCGCCGATGTATGCTATGTAACTGCTGCGTATGTATATAGTGATTAAAAAAATACTATTAAAATCCTTTAGCCCTCAGTATGCGCAAAGCAGCAGAGTTTAGCTGCTCGATGGATATAGAGCCGTCGTTTACGGCAGAAAGAATTTCATTAAAAGCAGTATCCGGATCTGAAACGATGATCATATCATTTCCGGCAAGAACTGCTTTTTTATATGGTTCGGAATATGCCGCCATCGCGCCCATGCTCATATCATCAGTCATTATAATACCGTTAAAGCTTAGCTCATTTCTGAGAATATCATGTATCGCGGGTGATATAGACGCCGGCTGAGAGCTGTCAACATCGGTTATGATGTTGTGTGCAACAAGGACCGCGTCAGCTCCGGCATCAATACCAGCCTTGAACGGGAGGAAGTCTGTTTCGCGCAGCTGTGACAAAGGTCTGTCGTCTACAGCTATTCCGGTATGTGTGTCGAGATTCCCGCCATAGCCCGGAAAATGCTTAAGACATGATTTTATATTATGATTTTTCATTGTATTAACAACGGCAGATATATAATCCGCTGTTGTTTTTGCGTCCTGTCCGAGGGAACGGTCATATATAAAATCCTCCGTGTTTTGGGATACATCGGCTACAGGCGCAAGGTTCATGGTGATTCCGAGCGAGTATAAGAGGTCGGATTTTTCCGCCGTATTCTTTGTTACTTCCTCAATTCCGCCTGTGTTATAATAATACTGCGGACTTTCATACTTAGTTGGTGCAAGCGCGGGATTGGAGCTGACGCGCACAACCGTGCCGCCCTCCTCGTCGACTGCTATAAGCGGCTCGATCTTTGGCGCGGAACGGTAAGCAGAGATTTTTTCTGTGACTTCATCGCGGGACAGACCGTCAAAATCAACGCCGAACATGACTATTCCGCCCGGCTCCATTGACAGAATGTGATCCATGTTATTGCTGTCGCAGCGAACCAATAGCATCTGTGCTATCTTTTCCTCGGTTGTCATTTTTTCAATAAGCTCCGATGCTGTCAGAGCTTGCGGGTCATACACCTGTTTCGGAGTGCTGCCGCAGGATGCTAAAAGCAGCGATAGTATCGAAGCTGTAATTATTGTTTTTTTCATTTGATCAAATCTCCTCATCGTCATCGATTATTTCTGTGCGTTCGACTGCGTCGAGCTGTCTGACTATCGCCCGTGTGCGAGCGCCGACAAGCTTTTCAAGCTCATCGTTCGCCTGATTAAGGCGTTTTTGTGTGTTTTCAAGGATTGCGCCGAATTTGTTGAATTCTGTTTTGACCGCGCCGAGGACCTCCCAAACCTCTGCCGAGCGCTTTTCTATAGCAAGTGTTTTAAATCCCATGCGTATTGAGCTAAGCATTGCAGCCATTGTGCTGGGACCGGCAAGCATTATCTTGTACCGAGCCTGCAGTTCCTCTATCATGCCGTGATTAACCGCTTCCGCATAAAGCCCTTCAGACGGCAGGAACATTATCGCAAAATCAGTTGTGTACGGCGGTGACACATATTTTTCATGGATGTCCTTTGCCTCACCGAGTAGCCTTTGCCTCAGTGCTTTTACTGCTGTATCGATCTGATCTCTGTTTCCGCTTTCGGCAGCGTCGAGAAAAGAGGTATATGCGTCTGCGGGAAATTTTGAGTCTATCGGCATATATGTGACCGAGCCGTCGTGATCTGGCAGCCGAATGGCAAACTCAACAACGTTTCTGCTGCCGGGTATAGTAGCAATATTTTCTGCATACTGTTCAGGCGCAAGTATTTCGGCAAGTATGGCGCCAAGCTGTATCTCGCCTAATATGCCTCGTGTCTTTACGTTCGAGAATACCTTTTTAAGGTCGCCCACGCCGCGCGAGAGCGTCTGCATCTCGCCGAGTCCCTTATATACCTGTTCAAGCCTTTCGTTAACAAGCCGGAATGATTTGGTGATCCGCGAGTCGAGCGTCTGCTGCAATTTGGTATCTACCGTGTTCTGTATCGTTTGCAGCTGTGAGGCGTTTTCTTTACGCAGCTGTTCAAGCTGCAGGTTGGTCTCACGGCGGATATAGTCGAGCCGTCTGTCTACCGAGGCGCTCATGTCGTTTATAGAGCGCGTTATCTCGTTAAATCGTTCTGACTGCATCCGCCCGATCTCACGCTGATTGGCGGTGAGTATTTCCGTAAGCTCTCCGGCGGAGCTTCCGCCGGAGCGTATAAGCGTTATGATCGCGCATAATAGAGTCAGCGCGGAAAGTATAAGTATTGCGATCTGCATAGTAATCTCCTCTGTGATTTAGTATAATTATTTTATCATAAATACCAACCCTTTTCAAGTCCCAATGTTAACAGAGTTAAATTTGAGTTTGGTGGGGAGATGTTTGAGGTTCGGCTCTGCTGTCCCTGCCCCGGGGCAGCCCTGGTCGGTCTCTCCGAGACCTGCTCGGGTTGGCATCCCAGGTGCCGAGCTTGCGAGGCGGGTTGGGGGCTACGGCAGAGATAGATTTTATCTAAAGCCGCTAATTTATCTCATTTTTTAGTGCCGTGAACCCCAATCCGACCTTTGCGAACGAGTTCGCAAAGCCCACCTTGCCCCAGGGCAAGGACAGGCTGCGCCTCCCAGTAATCTCCCCACCAAACTCAAATTTAGCGGATAATCACATTAGCGCCGATTTGCTGCGTGTTCAGTCAAAGCCATAG
>JAFRDB010000051.1 GCA_017404065.1 Clostridia bacterium | reverse complement strand
CGTAAGAGTTACTTCTGAACCGTTAGCAAGCGCGTTTGATGTATTTATCGTACCATTGTTTGCGATTATATCAGTATCGCTTGATGTCCATGTTACTGTGCTGCCGTATTTTGTTGTTGTCGGCAAAGTCAGCGATGTGAGGTTGTCCCAATCATCTGCTGTCGGAGCGGTAAGATAGCTGTCATAACGCATAGCGAGCTTGTCTGTAAGCGCACCGAGCTTTACATCACTGAGATTGATCGTTGTCGTTGTGCTATTGTCATAGTTCGCTTGGATAAATATTTTGTCAATATCTGTGATTGCGTTAGGATAATAGCCGCCGTCTTCATATTTCAGCTCATTATCTACATAATAGTCCACAGTTTGGTTTACCGTATCGTATATAACGCTTAAATTATACGTAGCAGAAGTATCTATCGATGATATAAGAGTTATTTTTGTAGTTCTATCATCCCCGCTGCCTCCCTTATATGTATAAATATACATTACACCATTCTTGTATTGCGCCTGTATTCTCGTTATGTCTTTATTGCTGCTGTCTTTGATATAAAACAGAGCAGTGCTGTTTTCATTGGCAGTAGTAATATTGAAATCAAAATCCACAGCCACATAACTTGATGAGATTGCGGACGTTAAATCAATCGTAGCATTTGTCGTTTTCGTAGTGGAAGATACTGTTGCTTTTCCGCCGCTAACCGGTACTCCATCGCCGGATTTTGACCATGCCGCTCCGGTGATTGTATGACCTGCAATACCTCCGGTATAATTACTGAAATCGTCATACACCGCAAACTCGCTTGTAAGATCGCTTGTCCATGCAGCTGCCGCCATTGCGGGTGCTGCCGCGCCGAACATCATTGCCCCTGCGCATAATGTTGAAATTAATTTTTTCATGAATTTTTCTCCTCTCATTTTTAATTATTCATATATTAATACATCACGAAGACTATATCCCAACATTCTCACAACTACGATGTCATCTTTCTTTAATGATGAGAATGCGACCGACTTCCATTTTTTATCCTTTGAGTCATACAAATACGTTCGCGTATTGCTTGCCTCATAAGCTAAATAGTGATTCCACGAGCTGTCGCTACCATCACCATTTGCATTTATTACAAGACCGTTATCGCTTATGCCCTTTATGATGCCATGTGCCAGATACAGATCAGAGCTATAATCATTCTTTTCCGGCATTCCCGCCTCATTGGAATAGGCAAAATAGCTTCCGTCTTCCCTCGACGGGGAATACATAAGTTCAAATTTTCTTATAATACCATCTGAATCAGCAAGGTATGCGATAACGTCGCCTTCCTTCAGGTCCCATGCATGCACATTGTTGTACCTGCCCTGCACAGTTTCCTGAGTTACCATATCCGCATCTGTACAATATATTTTCCCTTCTTTGCCTCCCTGATAAATATTCAACGCAAGGGCGGCGCCGCTTTCCGATTCAAGGTATTCAAAGTTGCTTTTATCAATAATTGCAAGCAATGTTGTTTCCCAGTTGAAATTTGAAGATTTACCTTCAAGATTTATAACACACGCTTCGGATTCAAAGCTGTCATCAACATCATAAAGCTCCGCGGCATAATACAGCTTTCTCGTCATATCAGCTCGGCTTATTACCGAATACTCCTTTTCCTCCTTTTTATCCTCCGGCACTCTAAATATCACCGCATTGGGATCAAGGAAATACTTACAATCAAAAATGCCGATTTGGTAATAGCCTGTAGTGCCGCCTTCCGAAACATAATCGCAGGTAAATGCTCCGACCGGATAACTGCCTACTGTTTTGATGTTTTCACCGGTAGCTTTGTTATAATTAAGCTCAGAAAACTGTACCTTTTGAAGATAGCCCTCACCGTCAAGCATATACTTTATAAGCTGTGGCTGAATGTTGTTTAATTTAAGATACTCACCGAATTTATCATAAGCAAGCTTTACATTGTTTTTACCGTCGGGATCTACAAATGTTACCTTGTTTTTTGTATGCGGCTTGATGAATGTCCCATCGCTTGTAAATATTTTTAGCATCACAGCTTCTTCCTCCTCGGCAAGCACACTGTAGGATGCCATATATCCGTACTGCATAGCTCCGCTCTTCACAGCTGCCGAGTAAAAAATATCACCAAGTATATTGGTATACCATTCTCCCTGATAAGAAAGCTGTATTTCCTCGATCTTATTATAATACGGAGAAACCACTATCCCATCGGGAACAGTGTCAAGATACACTACCTTTCTGCCGGCATCATTGTTTATTCCGGTTATCCTACCGGACACCTTACCGCCAAAGACCTCCGCGCAGAGCTTTGTTCCGTCCTTGCTTGCCATGACGTTAAGTACATTCCCTTGAATCAACTCTATAAATTCTATTTCATTTCCGTTTTTTATAAGCTTCCATTCCTTGTAATTATCCAAGCTTAAGGTCTGTCCGTCATCAAAAACTATTTTATTGCCGACCGACGATATACCCTTTACGACGCCGTATGTGTAGTTGCTCACAACAGCCACTGCAGCGCGGTTATCGGAGTTTATAATAATTTTAACCGTTCCGTCATATGGCTTCAAATCATCCGGTGTATAGTCTATAACATCGCCGTTATAGATACACACCATGTCATCAGCCAGATTTATATGCTTTTCTTTGCTGTTTTCATCATAGGTCAGCCTTGAGGTATTAACATCTATGATATCATAGCTTCTGAGATCTATCGTCTTTTGGTCATCGTCCGGAATAATGTATAAAAGCTCCGGCATATCATCCTTATCGATCTCTCTTACCCAAAATTCCGTTTCATAGCCTAACAGAAGTTTTCCTTCTCCATTTTTATCGATAACAGTCTCATTATCTATTTTTATTGTGCCATTACCGAGGGTTTGTCCGATAATGGCGGCAGAATCCGTTGCAACAACTCTGCCCTCACCTTTTTTGACCTTCATGTATTTATATGCAAAGGTCTCTCCATCCTCGGTTATATACTTTGTCCCTCTGCCGTTAAGCTCAAGCTGCAGCACCTTTTTGTCAAGCGCATTATACAGTATTTTAGCAAAATTCATTCCATTTAGAGGGGCATCGGCTGAAACACCGTCCGTACCCTTTCCGAAGCTTAGGCTTGATGCATATCTCAAATAGCCTTCGGGATATCCGCCGTTTATCCCGGCATATGTGCCATATCCCATCATATCAAGAATCGTCTTTGCAAGCTCCGAATAAGTTATCGCCTGATCCGGCTCAAAAACACCCGCTCCGTAGCCTGACATAAAACCCGCTTTGCATGCCGCATCTATATATCCGGCATAGCTGTGGCTTTGCGGTACATCGAAAAAGCCCGTCTCGCCGCTTTGCGGCAAATAGCCTCCTATTTCGCAAACAACCTTTGCGGTCTCAGCACGAGTGATCTCCCTGTCCTCACTGAAATCATCTATTGCAATACCTATGCTCTTTAAAACCTCATACTCTTTGATGTAATCCCCATCGCCACTCCCTTCGGCACTGACAGATACGATCATGAGCATAATCATAAGCACCACGGCAATGCCCACCAATTTTTTCTTAAACATAGCGTATCCTTTCCATGCTTTTCGCATTTATCAGTTGAAATCAACCGTAAACCCGTGTCCCTTAGTATCAACTATATTAAACACTCCACTGCCGTACTCGCTGTTAAAATATGGACTGCGAACAAGGAACTCCGGCGCGGTTTTTATCTCCTCACCGTTCACCCTTGGCATGATCTTTCCTGTTGATACCTCAAACGTATCGCCGTTCAGACTTGTATATGTGAATACATTGCCCGACCATTTGAACGGTGCAGTCTTTACAGCCTTTGCAAACGCGTCAAGATCGGTGTAATCGATCTTGTCCGCAACCTGTATAACAACAGGCGCATACGGCTCTGAGAGCTTCAAGAAATATCCGCCCCTGTCCGCCTCAATGCTTTGAAACTCGCCCTTTGCAGGCTTTATGGCAACATAGCACTGCCCGTCCGGATCTTCGGCGATCAGCCAATCATCAAGCTGCTTAGTGGAAAATATATCATCGGATATATATATCCTGGAGCCTATTGAATTGAACGACTCTGTTAGTCCCGATATGATCATAGCTCCATGCTCGCATATCCCGTTGAGCTCATTATATCCTGTCCTGCCGTTTTGTGCAGTACCTATACCCTGCACAAAAACTCGGCTGTCAAACTTATCCTCACGGAGTCCGCCCTTGAATACAACACCCATCCATCTGTTCTGAGAGTTTATTTCCGCATAATCAAGATTTCTGTCTATAGTCTGCGTACTCATTACATAGTTATCCGTAACATATGTTTTCCTATACACATTACCCGGAAAAGCCAATCGATAATACAGTGCGTTATACGGACCAATAGTTGTACGGCTTCCCTCACCCATAGTCTGGCTCTCATACGAATATCCGCCGTCTGCTGTTTTGTTATACATTATATCGAAAAGAACAAACGGTGCGACATAATCGGTTGCCGCAGCGCAAAGCTGTGCCGGATGCACGCTCATGTTGCTATACATATAATCACCGGTGCCGAACTGGAAATACATCATAAGATTTATAGAATCCATATTCGGTATGTATGCGTATTTATCCTGATAGTTTCTGTTCTTTGCTCCGCCTCTTATTCCATTCAAGGTCTCCATGACCGCATCGGCATAATAAACGTCAAGATAGCCGCCGACTAATCGTTTCATCTCCTTGTCACTTGTGAAATCGTATATTGAATACATCGAATCACAGGTATATTTTGAGTATGTTGGCGATCCGGTTTCCACCGTGAGTCCATAACGCAGCTTACTGTTAAAATAGTATTTGAAATATTTATTCCATGCATCGTTATATTCCTTTATTGTAAGCCCACCTATACTTTTGTTCTGATACGCATCCGTTTTTAAAAGCAGCTCGGAGCCTATCAGAAATGCGGAACGCTGTACTATATCGTGATTTTCACTGTCCTGTATAAACAGCGCGTCCCCCGGCATATTATAGGCAGTATCTATATCGGAATTATAGCTTATATAATCATAGAAATACTTTTCTATCGCATCCTGCGCCTCGCGGCTCAACCGCCCCGGATGAACATCGCTCTTGTCCGAGAATGTATACCACATCCGCATCAGGAGATTCATTCCGAAATATGAATCCGATGACTGTGTTCCCGGCATCGGCGGATGTTCAGTACATACCCTTATAACACATTCATTTCCCGCTTCGGTATCGTTCTGCCACAGCGCAGCCATTCCATAACCCACATCAGACCATGCACCTGTATTACGCGCAACTGATGGAGCATCGTAATAAAGCTTCATTGCCCTTTCTTTTCTGTACGATACGGTATTATACATATTTAAAGCCGTTTCGTCTGCTCCTGCGTACGGCAATCTTGACTGCTGCGAGGCTTCAGTATTTCCGTCCTTTTCACTTGCTGTATCATCAGGAACGCTGAGATCATCAACTCCCTCTATCTTCGCATCATCAGCCAAGTATATGACCTTTGCCATCTGTGCGCGGTTTGCAGTTTCGTCAGGCGCAAATATGCCGTCCGATACACCGTTTATAACTCCTGCCGCCGCAAGCTTATTTACTGCCTTAACAGCATATCCCGATATCTCCGTGCTGTCGGAAAATTCCTTTTCTTCTCCGATCTTTACGGTATATCCCACAGCATTCATCGCGCGAAGCAGCATCACGCACATATCCTGCCTTGTTATCTCCCTGCCGATGCCAAAGCTGTTATCATCTATTCCATTCACAACGCCGGACTTAACGGCAGATGCAACATAGCGGTAGCTCCAGTGCGTCTTTGCTACATCCGAAAAATCACATTCAGCCGATAAATCATACAGGCCGAACACCTTTACCAGCACTGTGGCAAACTCCTCACGCAGAACGCTTGCCGCAGGGTCAAAAATGCCGGTGTCCTTACCGTTTATATACCCTCTTTCATACAGTGAAAGAATTGCCTCGCTTGCCCAATCATAGCCTGCAAGATCCGAAAAGCCGATACGCTCCGGTTTCGCTGTCGCTGCTGTTGGCATTAATACGGGAAGCGATGATGAACCCGACGAAGATGATATTGTCGCACCTGCTCCGGATGAGGAGTAGACTCCCCCACCGCCTCCGCTGCCGCCGCCGGAGCTGCTGCCGGAGCTGCCTGCCTTAACGGTAACATTGAACCTCTTTTCCTTTGTTGCACTGTTTTTTGTTCCTGTAACTATGAGCGTAATACTCTTATCGGATGTCAGCCGCGAACGGTCGACCGCACCCGAATCCGATATAACCGAGGGATCAGATGAATACCATTTAAAGCTGACATCATACAGTCCGATTGTTGGTAGCTCAAGATTCCCCGTCACGCTGCTTTGATTTTGCAGAGTGCATGCTGCAAGTGCCAAGTCCACCGCTTCTTCATCCGAAACATGCGATATTTTTGTTCTATAGGTTACTGACTGAGAGCTCAGACCTCTTGTAACCGTTGCTGTTACAGTAACCTCTTTATCCCCCTCCGCTGAATCAGTGCGGGTTACCGACGCCTTGCCATCTGCGAAGCGTAGTACAGCTTCATCGCTTGAGTTCCAGCTTATAACGGTGCCGTTTGCGCCCGATACAGGCACATCAAAATCCTCTGTAATGATTTCCGGAACAGTCTCGGCTATAGCTGCGGCATCTGCCGCGCATGCTTCTTCATCTGTCAGCTCCGGCGAGCTTGCCGTAACGGAAAGTCTTGCCACCTTAAGAAGTGCGGAAGTTCCGGCACTTGTACCGAACAATATTCTCCTCGGCATACCGGGTTTAGAGGTGTTTGGCATAAACGGCAAAGACATCGCCGCCATAACGCCGTTTACAGCCACCGATGCAGTCTGATCATTATAGTCAAATATGAGCTCTATTGTATAAAATTTTTCTGTGTTTATCTCTGAAATAATAGTTGTTTTCGATGTTGTCGCGCCATCACCGCTGCCATGTGTAAGTACCATGCTCCCATTTGCCGCGCTAACTCTTAAAAGGTTAAGCCCCTCATTGTCCGTTACATAAAACATTGCACTGCTGTTTTCTTTTGAATCTACTCTCAATTCAGCAGCAACCGTGGCATGCTGTGCGCTGTATTCCGTAATAAAACGTGTTGCATCGCACTTTGCAAGATCAGAACCAAATACAAGGCACTCCTTACCGAGCACATCATCAACCTCTATCGCCGGATATCCCAGTCCGGAGCTGTGTACAGATGAATAGCCATTATTTACGTTCTTCACAAACCCCGCTTCGCTGTATTTTTCATCTACGATAACATCGGCAGTTTTTATTATCCGCAGTGAAAAGCTTTTTTCTGCGTATGCCGATCCAAGTGTTGCCTTCGCGGTCAAAAGAACATTCACACTGCCCGCTGTCGCGGCAGGTCGCGATATAATAACACGCGAACCGTCTTCCGAAACAGACGCATATTCGCTTTCTTCTGAGCTCCAGCTTATTTCGCTGCCGTTTATGCTGCCCTTTAGCGGCAGCTCTATATCCGCTGTAACATAGCTGTTTTCTATATCTATCGCGGCAAGATCCTGCTCCGCCTTTTCCTCATCACTCAAAATATGGAAAACCGTTGTTTCAAATTCTTTTGTCAGCACCGTTTCACCTTTGGTAACGATACACCTGAGAATTCCGCTTATACTTCCCTCCTCAGGGTTTGTAACTTTTGCGATATAGCGATCTCCACTGTCCTCTATCTCTATCTGCGGATTTTCACTTTCCCATTCTATGACAGCATCCCCTGCTCCGCTCTTTTGCAAGGTGAAATCACTTATTATTGAATCGGCTGACTCTATTTCAATGCTGTCAAGCACTGCCTGCGCTATCTCTTCCTCGCTCATAAGCTTTGATACCGATATATAGTCAACAAAAAGCCGTCCATCGCTTGATGACTTGCTTATCAATATACTGTCTAAAGCCGAAGCATCATTGTTTTTATAAAAATCAAAGCTTTCGCATTGCTTCGGTGCAAGCTCCTCTCCGTTATCATTCTTTACGGATGCGCTTATTTTCCGGCTATTAAAATCAAAATCAACTGTGTATGTATAAAATTCATCTGTAACGGTGTTGACCGTCTTTATGTCCAGTCTGCCATCGCCTGTTCCGGTACCGCCCTGAAAATACATAAAGCCATCTGCCTTAACCTGTGCCCTCAGTACGTCCGTTCCACTGTTACGAAAATATATAGCTGCATTTTTCGCTTCCGCATCAGCCGTAACATCATTCTTAACACGCATCTCAAGCCTTATTGTCCCGTCATAGATGTAATTCTCAGGCAGAGCAACTGTGCAGTCGCTTTTGCTCTCACCCTTGTCGAATATACCCATACCACCTTCCGCGGCAGGAAATGAACCTGATATTTTCCATTTGAAACCATTTGTTGTTTGTGTAAAAACATTTTCCTCATCAAAATCCAGACGTGCTGTTTCTATAAATTCATTTTCCTCGGCAAATGCCGTTTGAGGCAGCATTGCCGCAAGCATGGATATTGCCAACGCTGCACATATTGTTCTTGTTCTAATCATCGCCAACCTCCTTGATACACCCTCCGCAATTATATCAATTACATTTTACCACCCTTGCTATTATACCGTCAACAATCACAATTGCTTATATACTTTCACTTTTGTCTATATCGGCGCATAATAAGCAATTGTCATTATTGACTTTACATGTTTTTAGTGCTATATTAGCATCAAGGAGGATAATATTATGTTCAGCAATATTTATCAGCACACATTCCAACATATGGATACTCTTGCAAGGGGTATGCTCCCCTTTCAGGTAACGGATGAAGCAAGACCCGATTACGGCGGATGGTTTTCCGATGAATATGGATTTGCATCACCGAGCCATATCGGAAACGCAAGATTTATTTTTATACTTGGAAGCTGTTATTTTTCGCACGTCTCCGGGCTGTATAACAGTGACGATATTTTTCAGCGGCTGCTTGCGGCGGTCAGGTTTCAGAAAAGGTCGCTCCGCGCATCGGGACTTTTGGATATTCCCTTTACGAATTTTGACAGTCCTCCCGATACAGCTTTTGCGCTGCAAATGATATGCTCTGCAGCATACATAGCAAAATCAAGCGGTCTTGACGAAGCCGATGTGTTTTTGTCCGAGCTGGAGCCTTATGTGACAAAGTGTGTAAACGCAATCTTAAAAGATGGCTTTCACACGCCTAACCACCGCTGGGTAATAACCTCAGCATTGCTTATGGCGCAGGAGGTGTTCGCTGTGTCTGATATAAGCAACAAGGTAAATGCTTATATCCGCGAGGGGATAGACATCAACAGCGACGGATTTTATTCCGAAAAGAGTCTGGGTGGATATAATGCTGTGGTGAACCGCGCATTTATTTATATATACGAGCTGACCGGTAAGACCGAGTTCCTGGATGCTGTTATTAAAAATCTGAATAATATGCTGTATTTTATCGAGCCCGACGGCTCAGTTGTTACATCTGTATCACTGCGGCAGGATCGCGGTATAAAGAAATTCCCCGACAAAGGGCTTGACAGCTTTTACTATGCAGCTTTAAAAACAGGATGCGGAAAATTAAGCGCAGTCATAAATTCTATAATCAGCAGAGGTTCCTTTTCCGAATATCTGCCGTATCTTTTTGCAAGACACCCCGAATGGGCGGAGTCTAAGCTTTCTCCCGAAGAACCGATAGGAAATTGTAAAGTATTTATGAAAGAATCCGGTATATGGCGCATCAGACGTGGCAAGCTGTCGCTCACCGCGGCAAAAGGCTCTTCAGGCGCTGTTTCACTTAAATACGGGGCTATTGAGCTATCCGCGATAAGGATATTTTCACCTTATTTTGCCGGCGCAAAATTCATCGCGTCTGAGCTTGAAGAAACACCCGACGGAATACGGATATATTATAGCTCAGAGTTTCTGCTGCCGCAGCTCCCCGCTTATTGGATGCCGACCTCTCAGCCTGTTGACTTTAACGAGCTACCGTATAATACTCTTGAAAAAAGGGAACTAAAACCGCGTCCAAAGCTTTACTATACAATAGATATAAAAGACCTTGATAACGTCTTTGAGCTGCATATACGCTCATTACAGGGCATGAATGCAGTACCGTTTATAGCAGAGCTTTTGTTTGTTCCCAATGGCAGGATAGAAAGCGAAGCTATAAGCGCGCCTATGCACGCAGATGACACTGTTCTGCTAAAGCAAGGCAGCTTCAGCTTTGTAAACGGCTGCGACAGCATTACAGTAAGCGGCGCAAGCCACAGCCATCGCTCTAATTATACGGGCGTTGAGGGTACAGGCGGGCTACTGAGAGCCGTTATATCGGACTGGACACCCGTAGACCGTGTCATAACACTTTCTGCCGGAATTTGGACGGAGGCAGAGGGTGAATGTCAAAGCAAAAAGGGACCATGTTCATTAGGATAATTGTGAAAAAGAGGCTGTAGCAAAATGCAACAGCAGACTAAGGGGCTGATTGGCTTTTGATGCAGAATGGACGAAACGAAGTATCAGGCGGCAAAGCCGCATGATACCTTGCCCGAAGGCGTACGATGGTACGTCGAGTGGTGAGTTTCGTTCATAGCTTAATGGCATTTAATGAACAGAGATTTGCTCAAATGAGCAAATCTCTACCGTAATTGTGTTCATTTTTTAATTGTTATATTCATAAACATAGCAATTAGTCCATTAAGCGATCTGCGCAAAATGCAACAGCCCCTTTTTTTGCTGTCAGTTGTTGAAGTCTACAACAAAGCTATGTCCCTTTGTATCTGTAATATTAAACACACCGCTGCCGTATACACTGTTAAAATATGGGCTGCGCACAAGGAAGTCACCGTTTACATCTACTGACTCAGAATTGATCTTAGGAAGCATCTTATCCTCAACAGATACCTCTACGGTATCACCGTTAAGGCTCGTATAGCAGAATACTGTATCGTTCCATTCAAAAGTATTTGCCTTAACCGCCGCGGCAAAGCCGTCTATATCCGTATAATCAGATTTTTTCCCTACCTGAATTACTATAGGCACAAAGCCGTCGCTGAGCGTGAGGAACTTTCCGTCATCGGTATCTGTAGTGCCGCTTATCTCTCCCGATGCGGGCTTTATGGCAACGTAACAGCTACCGTCAGGATCCTCCGCAAAGAACCAGCCATCTCTTGTCTGTGATGCTTCATACATATCCTTAGATACATATACTCTCGCACCGGTATTTGAAGACCACCTGCGCTCCGGCAAGCCGGAAATCACCATCGCCCCCGGCACACATATTCCATCTATCTCGTTATAGCCGGAGTTATCAGCATTATTGGCTGTACCTTGTACAAACACACGGCTGTCATAACCACTATTCAGGGCACCGTTAAAGATTACCCCCATCCATTTGTTTTGTGAATTGATTTCTGTATAGCCAAGAGTTCTATCCATCGTCTGAGTGCCCATAACATAATCCGGTGTTACATAGGTCTTTCTGTATGTGCTGCCAGGAACACTCATGCTGTACAGCGGAGAATCAATTCCAGCCGCCGTATGGCTGCCTGTAAGTGTAGTTTTACTTCCGGCACCCATTGTGTTTTCCTCATATACGAACCCGCCGTCCGATGTCTTGTTATACATTATATCGAAAAGCACATATGGCGCGGTGTACTCTGTAAATGCTGCCGAAAGCAGCGCCGGATGCGCTCCCGGCTTTTTGCCATACATTTTGCTGCCTGTGCCAAACTGCAAATACATAAGCAGATTTGTCGCATCTCTCGCGGGAACATAAGCATAATTATTCTGATATGCTCTGCTCTTTGCACCGCCGCGGATACCGTTTATCGTTTCCATAGCAGCATCGGCATAATATACATCAAGATATTTGCCTGTAAGCTCCTTAAGCTCCGTGTCACCTGCAAAATCATAAATAGTATACAAGGAATCCACATAATATTTAGCATATGTCGGCGAGCCTGTTTCGACTGTTAACCCGTATTTCGCCTTTTGGTTAAAATAATATTTTAAATATGTATTCCACGCGTCACGGTAATCGCTGAGCGAGTTCTCTCCCAGCATAACATCCTTATAAGCATCTGTTTGCATAAGAAGCTCCGCTCCGACCAGATATGAAGAATGCTGTATTATGTCGTGGTTTTCGCTGTCCTTTATATTCAGTCCGTCCGCGGGCATATCCTCAGCTAAAGCTATATCGGTATTATAGCACAGATAGTCATAGAAGTACTTCTCTATAGCCGCCTGAGCCTCCGCACTGAGTCTGCCGGGATATATGTTGCTTTTATCCGAGAAGGTATACCATGCGCGCAGCAGCAAATTCATGCAGAAATATGTATCTGTCATCTGCACACCCTCTGCGGGCGGATAGTCCTCGCATGCTTTTATAATATACTCATTGCCTGCACTGTCATTTTTCCATAGTGCCGCCAATCCATAGCCTGTATAGCCCCACGCACTTTCCGTATCTATTGAAACAGACGGTGTACTGTAGTAGTAATCTATAACAAACTTCTTTCTGTCTTCGACCGCATTATAAGCCGTGAGCGCAACGGTATCTGCGCCCGAATACGGCACACGCGAAACACCCGCGTCATCATCTCTATCACCTATCTCCATCTCATTTGCCAATACAAGCGGTGCCTGATCATCAGACCTCCATATAAATGCTCTGTATTTTCCGTTATCAGGGAGATCCCTGCCGTCTATTGCAAGCCGTAGATTTTCCTCCGTCTCGCCCTCGGTAAGCTCACATTTATTCCCAAATACTTTTATAAACCTATCCTCACTGTCGTATACCGCAAGGAACAGACTGACTTTCGATGTGTCCCATGCAGGCTTACGAACTACCGCGTTCAGATACGAATCAGCATCCCAAGCAGGCTTTGAGATAACGTTCTCACCGCTGTCGGTATAGTATGTTTTATGTATCTTTATCCTGTCCGTAAACGCGCCTATACGTAGATTTCGCGCATTCACAGTTGTGCCGACAAATTCATCCTTTGCCGCGCCGATCATGATTGCCTTTATATCCGAAGCATCCGGGTTATTATAAAAACCAACATCAGAATATTTTAACAGGTCACCCACATAATAATCCACGGTCTTATTCGTGATGTCATAGATCATAGCGAGCGTGTACCATCTGTCCTGCTCTGCATCAGCTATCAACACATGCTTTACGCCCTCCGTATCGTACATAAACAGCTCTGTTTTATCATCAGTCGTTCGCCCTTGTATTCTTGACAGAGTGCTGTTATCCGAATCATAGATATATATAAGCGGATATGATCCCGAGGTCAGTCTTATATCAAATGATATAACTGCCATAGAGGACGTGACAGCACTGTCCAGCTGAAGCGTTGCTGTTGTGTTCTTCGCATCTCCGGCATTGGATGTCATATAAAGAATACCATTGTCATACATACCTGATCCGCTGCCGGATTTTGTCCATTCTCCGCCATTTATTGTTCTCTTATCTATCTTTGTAAGTGTTTCCGATGCAAAATTCTCATATATCGCCCATTCATTTTCGTTTATACCGTAAACAACTGCGGTGTATTTACGCGCATATGTCTCACTATTACGAGTAAATAGCGCGGTTAGTGTTACAGCTTCACCATTCGGATCGGCATTTTTCAGATTCACCTTACCCTCACCGGATATAACATCCGCATTTGACGAGCTCCACACCACACTGCTGCCGTACTTTGTTTCTGTCGACAGTGCAACGCTTGCGGTAACATTCGAAAGATCCGTCTCCGGTGCAGTATAATAACTGTCATAGCGCATTGCTATCTTATCGGTAATCGCACCCATCTTAAGTCCGCGTATATTGATCGTAGTAGCTGTTTGTCTTGTGCAGCCTATCAATATCCCGCCTATACCTGACGCGGTTTGGTTGGAGCCAAACAATGGCGCATCCTCAACCTTTAGCTCACCATCCACATAAAAATCTATCGTATGCGCGGTAAAATCATATACCGCACCGAGAGTATACCATGTTTCCTTTGCCATATCATCTATAAGCACAGGTCTGGCGTTTCCGCTGTAAGTGTACAGATCCGAATCAGCTATTTGCATACGCGAGATCGTCGTGCTCATATTCTCATCGTAAACATATATCATCGGACTTTCTCCTGCGGATACCATTATATCAAGCTCAACCGCCGCCTTGTCGGCTTGTATCACCTTCTTCAGCTTTAGCGACGCATTGGAATCCTTTGTGCTTGTATCTGTTTCGTCTCCGGATGCTATTGTCAACACCCCGTTTTGGTATGAAGGCGCTCCATATCCGCTTTTGCTCCATGTGCCGTATGAATATACAGCACCGTCTGAAACAAGTTTTGTTGCGGTTTCACTGTTAAATGCCTCATAAACATCCCAATCGCTTGATTGCTTGCCGTAAACTGTAACGGAATAATCACGAGTATATTCTGAACTGCCTTTTATAAACGCTTGGGTAAGTGTTACCTCTGTACCATCCGGATCAACCGCGGCAGGATGGACCTTACCGGATGCCGACAAAACCGACGGATCGCTTGATGACCATGTTACCTCACTGCCGTATTTTGAGCTGACAGGCAAGATTATATCCTCAGTCACATCCGCAGCAATGTACGGGGCGTTATAAAGACTGTCATAGGTCACAGCAAGCTTGTCAGTGATAGCGCCCACCTTTATATTTTTTATATCAAAGCTTACTCCTGAATTCATAGCAGCACCCAAAAGAATAGAGCTTATGCTATCCGGTTCGGTATTATTAAAATAATTAATGTTCTCAAGCACTATTGTATTGTCTATATAATAGTCAATCTTACGATTCACAAGATCATAGATCATGCTGAGCGAGTACCATCTGCCCGTCTCCACATCATCTATAAGCGCCTGCTTGCTGCTGACAGTCTCGCCATCAATGCCCGCATTTGTCCAAAGCTGAAGCTTGTCGTTGGCTAAGGTGGTTGCGATCCTTGTAGCATCACTGCTGCCCTTTACATAGATCATCATACCCTGAGTTTTGGTGTTCAATCTGAAATCAAGATCTATTGCCGCAAACCGTGTATTATCCACAGAAATGGCATCAAACGACCTTGTTGCCGTAGTATCCTTTGTTTCTCCCTCTGTTCCTGCCGAAAATGACAGAACACCGTCCTGATATGACGGGCTTCCGGGGCCGCTTTTTATCCAATTTTCCTTGTTTTTTATCAGCGATACATCATCGCTTGCAAAATCCTCATACACATCAAATTCGTTTATAAGCTCACTTGTCCAGTTGAATGCCGCAATTACCGGTGATGCCGAGCTGAACACCAGTGCCCCGGCGCACAATATTGAAATCACTTTCTTCATATAATGCTCCTTTCGATTGCCTGTTTAATATATAACAGAAGGGGCTGTAAGAGAGCAGCCCCATCCGTAATTATATGATATAAATAATCAGAATGTAAACGTTATTACATCCGCTGCATTTATAGTTTTTACCGAATATGCATTTTCAAGGTCGGCAACCGTTGTATTTGTCATATCGACTCTTTCTCCCGATGCTGTTAAAATATTCTCCGCATTAAATTCTACAGTATTAATAATCGGTTCTATATAAAGCTTTTTCATTGTTTTTTACCTCCTCGTTATTCAATCACGCAGCTCTTTACAGAGTATCCTGACGGTATTCCCGTAATTACTACCGCGAGCTGTGCAGCTCCCTGACCGGTAAATTCTGTTCCGATATCGATCGGATCTGTAGTTGCTGTTGTGTTCTGTGAGTCATTTTGGAATGTAATATAGATCTTTGCATCTCCGAATTCGTTTGCTGTTTTTGTGAACGTAAATGCCTCCGTACCGGCTTCTTCCGCTTCCGCTGTGCCTGTTATGATAAGCTTGCGCACATTGGCTGTTGTGCCTGTTTTATTTGTTGCACCGATCATAACGCTGCCAAGTCCTGATGCGCTATGCTCTTTATAGAAGCTGTAATCCGAGTATACAGCTGTTCCATTCACATAATAATCTACTTTTTGATTTTCAAAATCGAATACCGTTTTCAGTGAATACCATGTGTCTGCCGTCATATTGGATACTAATACTGTTCTGGTAGAATTACCATCATAAACATACAGGTTTGTTGCTTCATTCTTTACATCTCCCTGTATTCTGGCTATATCAGATTCATTGGCACCATAGAAATATATTATCGGCATATTACCGGCAGCAGCGATCTTGATATCAAACTCTACCGATACATTTGTATTCAGTTCTTCAGCAAGAGTAAGCGTTGCCTTAGTGTCAGTATCGGCTCCCGCATCCACGCTGTCGGCAGCACTTGATGCTATAGTCAGTACGCCATTGCGATATGTCGGTCCGCCGTAGCCCGATTTGCTCCATGCAGCATTACCTGTATCTGAGATTTTTCCCCTGATGTTGGTTGCGCTGTTCGCATTAAAGAAGTCGCAAACTGTCCAGCTGCTGTCATATGCCGAGCCGTATACGGTCGCATCGTATGTACGCGAATAGGTGCTGCCGCCCTTCGAATACGATTCCGTAAGAGTTACTTCTGAACCGTTAGCAAGCGCGTTTGATGTATTTATCGTACCATTGTTTGCGATTATATCAGTATCGCTTGATGTCCATGTTACTGTGCTGCCGTATTTTG
>JAFRDB010000050.1 GCA_017404065.1 Clostridia bacterium | reverse complement strand
TATGTCCGCTGTACCTAAAAGACAAATGCGCATTCGCGAGACACACTCCCCCAAACCTCCCATAAGCTTTGCTATGGCTTTGACTGAACGCGCAGCAAATCGGCGCTGCCGGAATCGGAAGATAAATTTCAGTTTATCGGGGAGGGAATTTGCGGTGCTGCTCTGCTGTCCCTGCCTTGGGGCAGGGTGGCGCGGCGACGATAGAAGCCGTGACGGGTTGGGGGCTGCGGTAGAGATAGATTTTATCTAAAGCCGCTAATTTATCTCATTTTTTAGTGCCGTGAACCCCAATCCGACCTTTTCAAGCGAAGCTTGAAAAGCCCACCTTGCCCCAGGGCAAGGACAGGCTGCGCATCCCAGTAATCTCCCCGACAAACTGAAATTTACTATTCTTATATATTCTCAAAAAATTTACTCATTCGAAAGGCGTGGTTCAAAAAGAACTCGTACTTGACACTTTGATTATGTAGTGTTATAATACAATGGTCAAAGATCAATAAAAAGAAACCGTTGGTGGATGCAATGATAAGAGAAAAAAGAAGAAGTAAGCCGGTATTATGGATCGTGGTGCCCTGCTATAACGAGCAGGAGGTACTGCCGATAACGGCGCCGGAGTTCAGAGGTAAAATAGAGCAGCTTGCAGCTGCGGGTAAAATATCGCGTGAGAGTCGTGTCCTGTTTGTAAATGACGGGTCGAAGGATGATACGTGGAAGCTTATAAAGGGGCTTGCTGCGTCTGATCCGCACTATCTCGGCATAAGCCAGAGCCGCAACCGCGGACATCAGAACGCGGTGCTTGCCGGACTTATGGAGGCAAGGGAAAAGTGCGATATAACAATATCGATCGATTGTGACGGTCAGGACGATATCAATGCTATGGATGAGATGGTGGACGCATATTTAAGAGGCTGCGAGGTCGTATACGGTGTACGCTCAAAGCGCGATACGGATACATTCTTCAAGCGTTTTACCGCAGAAAGCTTTTATAAGCTGCTTTCAAAAATGGGTGTAGAGGTCGTTTTCAATCATGCGGATTACCGCCTTATAAGCTCGCGTGTACTTGATGAGTTTGCGAATTTCAAGGAGGTCAATCTCTTTTTGCGCGGCATGGTGCCGCTTGTGGGTTTTGCGAGCACAAGCGTAGAATATGAACGGCATGAGCGCATAGCGGGAGAGAGTCATTACCCTCTCTCAAAGATGCTTTCGCTTGCCTTTGACGGGATAACGAGTCTTTCTGTAAAGCCTATAAGGTTCATAACCGGATTTGGCGCGGCGGTTGCGTTAATAAGCTTTATCGGTGTTATCTGGGCGATTGTCTGCGCGCTGATGGGCAAGGCGATAACAGGCTGGACAAGCATGGTCAGCATACTCTGCTTCCTGTCTGGAGTACAGCTTATATGCACCGGCGTTATAGGCGAATATATAGGCAAGATATATCTTGAGACCAAGGCGAGACCGAGATATATAATAAGCGAAAAAACATTTTGACGATAAAATCATACAAACGGAGCGATGAAGCTCCGTTTCAGACTGTCGACAAATCGGTCAGACCGCGCAAAAGCATATTTATAATATCTGATAAATTAAACATCATATTAGCATATATTAACGCCGCTGTTCCATAACAAAACAGCGGTGTTATGCGCTTTTTGTGAAAATAAACTCT
>JAFRDB010000049.1 GCA_017404065.1 Clostridia bacterium | reverse complement strand
GGTGGCGCGGCGACGATAGGAGCCGTGACGGATTGGGGTTAACGACGCTAAAAAATATGATAAATTAGCGGTTTTAGATGAAATCTATCTCTGCCGTACCCCAACCCGACCTTTTCAAGCAAAGCTTGAAAAGCCCACCCTGCCCCAAGGCAGGGACAGCAGAGCTACACCGCAAACATCAACCCGATAAACTGCATTTTATTCCCTACAAATAAACACGTCCGGCAGCCGGTTAAAGCTAAAACGCAAATAATCAGTATTTGTGACCTAATCGCCAAAATACAGCGAACGCAGCTTTTTAAGCACCCTTTTCTCCACGCGTGATACCTGCATCTGGCTCATGCCGAGCTTCTCGCCGACTTTTTTCTGACTCAGCTCCTCATAATAACGCAAGCGTACAAAGCTCAGCTCCTCGTTCGTCAGATGCTTTTCGCAGTAGCTTATGAAATCACTGTTCTCTATTACGAGATAGCCCGTATCCTCGCGGCCGAGCGTATCCGTCACGGCTATATTGTCGTCCTCGCCGGAGAGCTCGCTCTCAATGGATCTCACAAATGCGGCGTCACCCATCTTATATGCCTCTTGCACCGCACTTTCGCTTACACCAAGTCTGCGCGCGACCTCCGCCACTGTGGTCTCGCTCTCTGAACGCTTTATCAGCTCCGCTTTTCTGAATATCTCATACAATCGGCTCGGCACCTTCATTATAAAGCCCTTGTCACGAAAAAAACGGCGCACCTCCCCTATTATGGTCGGAGTCGCAAATGACGCGAACTTTACACCCTTATCCGGCTCGTACCTGTCTGCCGCATATATAAGCCCCAGACACGCGACCTGAAAAATATCGTCATAATCCATACCGTTGTTATACGAACGGTTGTTCCTTGAAAATTTCTTTGCTACTATCTCGGGAATATACACATACCGCTCCACAATCTCATCGCGTACGGCTGTGTTGCCTGTTCTTTTGTATTCCTCAAACAGCTCCCGCTCGTCCCTTAAGACTGTTTCTTCCACCGCCGATACCTCACTTACCGCTCACTAACATATTTGCTGCCGCTACAGCACTCTTGTACGCGTTTTGCGCCAGCTTCTCTTGAGACGTGGTTTGGCAGACCGCAACATAAATATCCGAATCATCCATGCCTATCTCCGCAAGCACGGCGCTGTCCTTGAGATCGACCATGTACGGCACACCTTCATCGGCATCGCAAAGAAGCTTGTCCGCCCCGGGCATGACCTCTGCCCATTCCTCCACGGGAGTGTACATAAGCCCGCTTTGATCACGGGCAAGCATAGTCTCAGCTTCAGCCTTATCATAAAGATAAAGCCTGTATGTTTCTACCGACATTTCAACGTCATGCTTTACCTGCATATTCATATCAAGCTCATTATTCGTGCCGCCCTTGCTGAAATTGATCTGTTCCACCCATACATTGATCTTTCCGTTGTCGTCCGCATCCGTCGCAACCTCGGCAATTCTTCCGGCAAGCGCATCAGTGACCTTTGAATCATAATAGCCACTTCCGGCATAGACCACATTCAGATCGTAATGTACCTTCGTAGCACATTCCGTAACAAACATTATAGCACTCAAAGAGAAAAATCCAATCAAAATGGTATGCACCTTATAATACATCCAAAAATACGGCCACCACTCTTTAGTAAACATCTTAGGCTTAACTCCGTAAACCTCTGCCATGTATATACATCTCCTTTAACCTGTCATCCTCAGTATATCATCATATAAAAGCTGTTCTCCAAACAAAAGCTCATCATATATCGCTTCTATATTATCCTCATCATGCTCAACCTCTATCGAATACCGTCTCGCGCACTCACATATATCTCCTATGGTATTTTCAAGCGCAATTATCGTCATAACGCTGAGAGCGACAAGCTTCATCTTTGAAAGCACATCGCAGTCGAACGCGCCTTTAAGAAAATATCGGTACACAAAGTATACGGCAAGCTGCTCGCCCTTTATATCATCCGCTATATGCCCGGGCACGCTTTTCTCGCGAGTAAGCAGTTTGCTTAGCAGCCCTCTCCAGTCATCCTCAAGGATCTCAAGGGACAGCAAAAGCCCGACAAACGGCGCAAGGCTCTCGTGTCCTTCCGCCGTATCCTTCGGAGTATAATCAAGCTCGCCGTAATCATTGTCGTTTATCATAACCTGCGCCGCATAAGAATAATCAAGCGCAAGGCGCAGCCGTTTAAATATATCATATTCCCTGTTTTGCAGTATCTCAAAAACAGCGTTTCGTGTTTTATTTACAAATACAAAGATCGGCTCATCGCACCCGATCACTTCTCCTTGAAGGCAAACCTTGTTTGTATTATCTAATATAAGTACGTTCGCCGCCTCGCAGGCAAGCGAAACGCCGCGCTCGGAATAATCCTCGTAGAACTCCGTAAACCGCGGGAACTCGTCACAGATAATACACAGCTCCTCTCCATGCAGTACCATCTCGCAAAGTCCGTTACTGTTTAACAACGGACACTGTCCGTTCTTGCGGATAAAAACCTTCTCATCATTTACCGCAGCGCGAACCCGTTCTCCGAACTCGCCTTCTATTCTTTTAAACCGCTCAAGAGCCTCGTCATCGACCTCTATATCCCATCCGCCCCGACAGCAGTTGTGACGGCACTCGCCTCCTATACATCTGAAACGTTCATAGTAATCCGGAACTATCATCTCAATCTCTCCAATAAATTTACCGCATACTCGCGCGCTACCGGATGATACGCATAGGGCGCGATCTCTGCAAGAGGAGCAAGCGCGAACTCACGTTTTACCAGCTCCGGATGCGGCAGGGTCAGCTCCGGCGTATCCATGATCACATCATCAAAAAGAAGTATATCCAGATCAAGCGTGCGCGGACCCCAGCGAACCGTTCTTACGCGTCCCGCCTGATTTTCTATATCATGCAGGAGCCGCAGCAGCGTCTGAGGCGGCAGTACGGTATCTATCTTGGCGCAGGCATTGAGAAAATCATCCTGCTCCACATCTCCCACCGGCTTTGTCAATATGTACTCCGACACTTTCAGAACACGGCACACTCCGCTCTCCTCGATCGCCTTTATCGCGCGGTCGAGATACCCCTTTTTATCACCCATATTTGAACCAAGACCAATATAAGCAACACTTCTTCGCCGCGTCAAAGCTACCGCTACACTGTCGAGCGGAAGTCCTATCGGCGCCCATGGCTTTTTTAGTGTTATATCGACTCTCTCAAGGATCGGATACGCGACAAGCAGCGCATTTGCAATATTCTCCGCTGCCGTCTCTATAAGCCTGCAACGATTATTTTTTGTAAACTCCGTAACAAAAGCGCACACCTCGGCATAATTGAGCGCGTGCGCGATGTCGTCTGTTTCCGCCGCGCGGCTCATGTCACCGTACAGCGATAGCGAGACCATGAACTTCTGACCCATTGTCTTTTCTTCCTTCATGACCCCGTGATTTGCAAACACAACAAGATCATTTATAACTATACGGTCATTATTCATCTTCCGACTCCTGCTTCGGTTCAGGCTGGGCTATCAGCACCTGTCTTTTAAATAGCTTATCTATGTTGTCCTCAAGCTTTAGCATCCGTATCTCGTAACCCTCGAACCTGTCCATTATATCACGGTGCGCGCCGGCAAGCTCCCGTACAGACTCCTTCATAGCGCTGTTGTTACTGCTGATAAGCGATATGCTCGGATTTGTCACTTTATCAATGGTGTTACGCATTGCGTCAACAGTACTGCGAAGCTTATCGTCGGTATCATTAACTCTGTCAACACTCGTAACGGTCTTATCCGTAAGCGCCGCCACACTCTCCTCAAGCGCTGCAAGCCGCATCGTTACCGCCTGCGTCTCCTCACTGATAGCCTTGACCGCGCTTTCCATCTCAGCCGTTCTGTTTGCGAGCGACTGTATCATAACGCGCGAATCCTTTATCTGATTGAGCTGCTTCTGTACCGTCTCATAAATGAGAACCATTATTTCATTATCCGATGCCATAAAATCATTCCTCTCTATACTCTAAATTCTGAAACTTTGAGTACTCGCCGCGGAAACCAAGCTTAAAATCCGTTGTGGCTCCGTTACGATTTTTAGCGATTATACATTCAGCAAGATACTTCTCCTCAGGATCCTTGCTGTAGTAATAGTTCCTGAACAGGAACATTACAAGGTCGGCATCCTGCTCTATCGCACCCGACTCTCTGAGGTCGGACAGTGCCGGTCTTCCGCCCTTCTGTCTCTCACTCTCACGGCGTAGCTGCGACAGCGCGATAACAGGTATATCAAGCTCCTTTGCCAGCACTTTAAGCGAACGTGATATCTCCGCAATTTCCTGCTGACGATTTTCACTTCTGCCGCTGCCCTGCATAAGCTGAAGATAATCTATCACTACAGCCGAAAGACCGCTTGTCTGCTTCAGTCTGCGGCACTTTGCGCGTATCTGTGACACGGTGATAGTCGGCGTATCGTCAATATACAGAGGCGCCTTTGCAATATCGTCGGCAACCTCTATGATCTTTGTCCAGTCGTCCTTCTGCATATTTCCGGTCTGTATATTTGAATTATCGATTAGCGCCTGCGAACAGATTATTCTGTTCACCACCTGCTCCTTGGGCATCTCAAGATTGAATATCGCGACCGGCTTATCCATGCCTATACTTATATGCTCGGCAATATTTACGGCAAACGTGCTCTTACCCATACCCGGACGTCCGGCTATGATTATAAGCTCTCCGGCATGGAAACCACCTGTGTTCTTGTTAAGCTCTCCAAAGCCCGTGTCAAGTCCCGTAAGTCCGGTGCCGGCTTCCGCGTTCTTTGCGATAAGCTCATAGCTCGCCTGTAGAATGTCGCCTATATGTACTATATCGCTCTGCTCGCGCGAAGCGGAAATATCAAATATTATCTGCTCTGAGCGTTCAAGCATCCGCGCGAGGCTGTCATCCTCGCTATATGCCATTTCCGAAATTTCACCGGCGCTCTTTATTAGTTTGCGAAGTATAGATTTTTCCTTGATTATCTTTGAATAGTATCTGACATGCTGCGTTGTGGGAACGCTCATGGATATCCTTTTAAGGTAGTCTATCCCGCCTACCGCGTCCAGACGTCCGCTTATCTTCAGTTGCTCCGATACGGTTACGAAATCTATCGCCTTATTGTCATTGAAAAGATCAAGGATCGCATCATAAATGAATCGGTTCGCCGAAAAATAGAAATCCTCCGGCAGCAAAAGCTCCGCTGCATCGGAAACGCTCGACTGGTCTGTGAGCATACTGCCCAAAACAGCCTGCTCAGCTTCCATATTGAAAGGAAGATCACGCTCCGCCACGCTTTGTGCATTCAGCTCCGCAAGCGACAAGCTGTTTTCTTCATCCATAAACCGTTAACTCCTTATTTTTATCTTATGCTTTCTCTACCGTTACCTTCAGCTCGCCCGTAACTCCCGCATACAGCTTCACCTTTAAGGTTGTCGTGCCGAGAGTCTTGATGCCGCCATCAGGCATAACAAACTTTTTCTTATCAAGCTTTATATGCTCCTGCGCGGTCAGCGCGTCGGCAACATCCTTAGATGTGACCGAACCGAACAGCTTGCCGTTATCGCCCGACTTTGACTTGATAATAAGCTCGATGCTCTTCATGCGCTCTGCAATAGCCTCTGCCTCCGCGGTCTCTGTCCTGACCTTATATTCAAGCGACTCGCGCTTTCCCTTTAATACATTTATGTTTTCCTTTGTTGCCTCTTTTGCGAGGCCCTTGGGCAGCAGAAAATTCCGCGCATAGCCGTCTGAAACCTTCACCATCTGTCCTTTTTTTCCCTGTCCCTTTACGTCTTGTGTAAGTATTACCTGCATTGTTCTCCTCCTCTATTTCGTATCTTCTACGTATGACCTTATCGCTTCCTCGGCACGTTTGACGCCTTCATCCACACCTATACCGCGTATGAACGCGCCCGCAACGGTCAAGTGTCCGCCGCCGCCGAGCTTTTCCATTATCAGCTGGACATTTATCGTGCCTATAGATCTTGCACTGAAGCCTGTACCTCCGTCAGCCGGATATACGACTACGGATGCTATGACATTAGTGATATTGAGCATATCATCCGCTGCCTGTGAAGCAATCTGCCGCATATTTTTGGATGAAGTATACGTGTTTGCTACTGCTATCTCGCCGGCGACTGTCCTTGCGGACTTTACTATGTCAGACTTCATCGCATATTCAGCCTTGCCGATCGAAAACATACGCTTTACCGCAACGGTATCAAGCCCCATCCGTCTCAGATATGATGCCGCTTCAAAGGTACGCACACCTGTCTTTAGCATGAAATTCTTTGTGTCAAGGATTATTCCGCTGTAAACACATTCCGCTTCAAGCTTTGTCAGTTCCCCGCTTGCGTTCATGTACTCCAGAAGCTCCGTTACCATCTCACAGGTAGAGGAAGCATACGGCTCATGGTAAATCAGCGAGCAAGGGCTTATAAAATCCGTCGAACGTCTGTGGTGATCTATGAGCACGACCTTTGCAATGCGGTCTAACAGCTCCGGACACGGCAGCATTATCGGCCGATGTGTGTCAAGCACAACAAGAAGCGTATTTTCGCTTACACGCTCCGCTGCCTCCGCTCCGTTTACGAACATTCCTCTGTATTCCTCGGTTTTTTCCAGGGCAGCATACATATTGTCTATCGCGGGTGATATATCGTCATGGATGATATACGGAGTTTTGCCGAGCACGCGCACTGCCCGCTGCAAACCGACAGCAGCGCCAAAGCAGTCGAAATCCGCCGATGCATGGCCCATAAATATTACGTTGTCGCTGTCGCTTATCAGCTCTGAGAGTGCTGACGCGACCGCGCGCGCTTTAACGCGCGAGCTGCGTTCGTAATCCACGCTCTTGCCGCCGTAAAATTTGAATTGCATATCATCCTTGATGCAAACCTGACCTCCGCCTCTGCCGAGAGCAAGATCAAGCGCGTTTCTCGCGCTTTTTTCATTTTCATACATACTTCCGCCCGTACCTATACCGATACTGATCGAAAGCGGGAACTTGAACTCCTTTGCGACATCCGTAATCTTTTTTATTATGTCAAAATCCTTTTTGATATAACCGTCAAGATACTGATGCTCAAACGCGGCAAAATACCTGTCGCGGTCAGTCTTTTTAAGGACAGCGTCAGACTCGCGCGACCACGCCGCGATCACGCCTCTCATCTTCGATGCAGCCTCCTCCACCGTATCATCATCAACGCGTTGGAGGAAGTCATCATAATTATCGATATTGATCATCGCCACATCAATGCGCTCGTTATTATAAGCAGCCATAAGCTGTGTTTCAGCCGTGATATCTCTGAAATAAAAATATACAGAATACTTCTCCGTTTCAGATCGCGCATCCTTTATCATGCGCCAGGTAAGAGAAAAAACTTTCTCCCCTATCCTGCTCTGCATAGTATTACCCTTAGGGAATTTCAGAACATTCGCCCATTTCAGCTCCTGTATATAATTCTCGAGCATCTCGCCATAAAGCTCTCTGCCTCCGACCATCTCTCGGAACAGATCATTGTGCCACCGTATTACGCCGTCCACCGAGCAAATTGCAAGTGCGATGGGCACACTGTCAAGATTCGCCTCGGAGATCTCAGATAAGCTTTCACTTACGGTGTTCAGATATCCTTTTTTCTTCTTCTTATCTTTACGTATCTGCAAATAAGCGTATGCCGTTACTCCCACACCAACCGTAAGCTCGGCGACAGCCGCAATATACATACCCATAACAGCAAATATCATCGCTGTTATTATGAGCGCCGCGCCTCCCGCAGCCGCCGCATAAAATATATTCTCGGCAGGCATCCTGTATTTTTTCTCCATAGTTATGACCTTTAATACCTTATTATCTTTTCTTTATATACTTATGTAGCTCAGACATATCGCCAAAATCCGTTTCAAGCGAATGTCCGTTTTCCTCAGCCAGCTTAAGCAGCTCGCATATCCGACTGTCGATTGTAGAGCAAGTTATGCCTAAATGCATGGCAAGTATGTAGTCCATAGCCACAATGGTGGCGATAGAGCTTTCCACATTGCCGTAATCAGCAAGCTCATCATAATCAGCAAGCAGCCTGTAAAGATTTGCTACTTCGGATAAAATCTCCGCCTTGATACTGTCAATCGCCTTGAGATTGCCGGAAATATTCATACTATTACCTCCTGATAATTATTATCAGATACAACCCCTATAATATTTTACCACACAAATAATTCGTTGTCAATGTTTTAAGCTCTTTTTTGTCTTGCATGATCCGTCAATTTGTGATATAATGGTGCTAAAGGAGTGGTATATATGGAAATCAAGGTGGTTCATCAGATAATGGAATGGAACGAGGACGTATCCGATGAGGTAAAAAAGAAATTAACAGAAAAGAGGGTTTGCCTTGTAAATGTCATGGGCTCGCCGGGCGCAGGCAAGACCTCTCTTATAACTTCCGTTATAAAACAGCTGTCGGAAACGCTTTCGATAGGCGTTATCGAAGGAGATATAGCGGGAGCGATCGACGCTGAGAAAATGAAGGCGCTGGGTGTGCCGGTAGTACAGCTCAACACTGACGGCGCGTGCCATATAGAGGCAATGTCAATACAGCACATCCTGCCGGACTTTGACCTTGACAAGCTCGATGTTATCTTTGTCGAAAACATCGGAAATCTTGTCTGTCCTGCCGAGTTCAATATTGGCGAGGACATCCGTATCGCTCTTTTAAGCATACCTGAGGGCGATGACAAGGTTGAAAAATATCCGCTGATGTTCCGGACAACAGATGCGCTTGTTTTAAATAAATACGACATGATAAGCTATTTTGACTTTGACGAGTTAAGAGTAACGCAAAACGCGCAAGCGATAAATCCCGATATAAGCATATTTAACGTATCAAACAAGAGCGGCGACGGACTCAACAGCTTCAACGCGTGGCTCAGGAGCAGGATAGAGGAAAAAATAAATGCATGAGCTTTCCATAACCCAGAGCATCTTAAATATCGCGCTTGAAACCGCAGAACATGAGGGCGCAAAAAAGGTAAATAAAATAAAGATCACACTCGGCGAAATGACCGGGTGTGTTCCTCAGTATATTCAGGAATATTTTGATATTGTAAGCGAGAACACAATAGCACACGGTGCCGCGCTTGTATTCAAGCGGATACCAGCCATTGCAAAATGCCTTGACTGCGGAGGTGAAACGCATCTTATACGCTTTCGTTTCCGCTGTGACCATTGCGGATCGCAAAAGCTCACAATAGTTTCCGGCAAGGAGTTTCTTGTTGAGAGTATTGATATTGATGATTAGCAGATCCTTGGCAAGCCCTCGCCGAAAAGCTCTGTTATAACTCGTTTTCCGCCGAGGCGTGTGTTCATAACTACACCTTCGCCGCCGGTTACTCTTCCGATGATCGCAGCAGCCGCTCCGTAGCGGCTGTTTTTTATTATACCGAGCGCCCGCTCCGCATCGCGCTCCGCAACCACTGCCGCAAGCTTGCCTTCATTACCCATGTGCATGATATTAAGACCGAGTATCCTTGCAAAGCCCTCCACCTCAGGCGTTACGGGGATATCCGCTTCATTCAGCTCAAAGCCGCATCCCGACGCGGACGCAAGCTCGTTTAAAACAGTACCGAGACCGCCGCGCGTGATATCGCGCATAGCGTGCAGCTCTATACCGGCATCTATCATATTCATTACCATCTCGCCGAGCGGTGCGCAATCGCTTTTTATATTGTTTTCTATCCCCATCCTCCGGCTCATTATCGCCGCATGATGCTCGCCAAGATCGCCGGAGACTATAAGCGCGTCTCCCAGTTTGCAGTCGGAGCTTTTTATATCTGTGTCCTCCGGCACAAAGCCAACACCGGTCGTGTTTATATACACATTTCCGCTGCCCTCCGTTACCTTTGTGTCACCCGCGACAACAATAACTCCCGCCTCGCGCGCCGTTTCCGCCATAGACTCGGCAATACGCCGCAGATCGTCTGTGTCCGCACCCTCTTCGATGATATAAGCGCTCGTTATATATTTAGGGATGGCGCCGCGCATAAGAAGATCATTTACCGTTCCGCAAACCGCAAGTCTGCCGATATCGCCTCCCTTAAAAAACAGCGGCGTAATAACAAAGCTGTCAGTGGTGACTGCTATTCTGCCGCTGCCGGCAACAACAGCCGCATCCTCCATCATGTCAAGGACAGGATTTGAGTTTGCGTTTTTAAAAACATCGTTTATAAGCTGCGACGTTGCCCTTCCGCCGCTGCCATGTGCCATTGTTATCTTCATATCGTTCTTCTACACTCTCCCGTTTATATAATAATGGAAGCAGCTGCCCTCTGTCGAGACCATACACGCGCCGCAGGGCGTATCCGGAGTGCACACGCGTCCGAACAGCGGACATCCGCGCGGACTTATCCTTCCGGTTATGACATCGCCGCAACGGCAGCCCTTATCCTTTACGCTGTCATTCACAAGTCCGGAGCTGCCGATGTCAAGGAAACTGTATTCATCGCGCAGCTTCATGCCTGAACCGTCTATTATGCCCAGTCCGCGCCACGCCGCCCGACACGGCTCAAAATACTTGTTTGTTATCTCCCTCGCCCTGACATTGCCCTCGTATGTTACCGCAGAGGGATAAAGGTTAAGCGCCGCGCCGCTCTTTAGCTTTGTAAGCGCGTATATCGCGGCAAGCAGCTCCTCCCCCTTGAAGCCTGCCGTAACAAACGGCTTGCCAAGCTCCCTTGCAAGCTCCTCAAAAAGCCTGTGTCCGGTTATTACACCGACATGACCCGGCGCAAGAAATCCGGTAATATTCGCGCCGGAAACCGCGCGTATCGCGGCAGGCATAGTCTTGAGAGCTGTCAGCAGCAGCAAATTCTTTATATCTTCATTTATTATCTGCTCCGACATAAGCGCATATATCGGCGTTGTCGTCTCAAACCCAACCGCCGCAAACACAAATCTTCGCTCCGGTGACGCCTTTGCAAGGCTGATCGCCTCAAACGGAGAATACACTATCTTAACGCTTCCGCCCACCGCCGCGGCATCACGCAGCGACAGCCGGGATCCGGTAACGCGCAGCATATCTCCGAAGGAAATTACCGTTGTGTTCTCCTCCATCGCAAGCTCGATCAGTCTGTCTATATATGCCGCGACAGTAACGCAAACCGGACAGCCGGGGCCGGATATCAGCTTTATTTTCGGCGAAAGCATATCCGCTATCCCGTTCTCGGAAACAGACGCGGTATGCGTGCCGCAAACCTCCATTATGATTTTGCTCTCACCGTCATATTCTCTCAAATACCGTTTTATCCCGTCTAAATCAGGCATCGCCAAGCTCCTCCAGAGTTTTGAACAGCTCTGTCATTTCACGCGCCTCATTCTCATTGAGCCGCTGTATTATCATCCCCGCGTGGACAAGCACATAGTCACCCGCCTTCACCTCAACCAGTCCGGCGTTAGCGTCAACACAGTTGCCGTTATAATCTATCCTCGCAATATTGTTTTTTATTCCTATCACTCGTCCCGGTGCCGCAACACACATTTTATATCCACTCCCTTATATAACAAATAAACACATCATAATTATTCCGCCGCATCGCATGGATTTAAGGCATACCAAGCTTGCCCCAACGCGATCCCTCCGTCATTGGTCGGCACCTGTTCGTTTATATATACATCAAAACCGGCAAGCTTATCGAAGCACAGCTCGGTGAGTATCCGGTTCATAAACACTCCGCCGGATAATATGATCGTCTTTTTTCCGTATCGGCGCGCCGCAGCCGCCACAGCCTCCGCTATCGCAGAGTGAAAACCGAGCGCAAGCTCGTCTCCTTCCGCGCCGCGATCATACGCCGCCGCAATATCACGGATAAGAGCGGCGGTATCCCATCTGCCGTCTCTCATGCAAATCGTCAGCGGATATGGCTTTTTTGCGCGCGCCGCGGCAGCCTCAAGCATTATCGCACTCTCACCTTCATAGGTGTTATATCCGCAAATACCCAAAAGCGCCGATATTGCATCAAACAGCCGCCCCATACTTGATGAACGCACGGTATTTATGTGATTGTCAAGGACTGACTTGATAAGATCACCGTCCGCACCGCGCGGTTCAAGTCCGGCAGCAATAAGAAAGCAATCGCTGATCAGCGTGGAATTTTTCGCTGACTCGTCACCGCCCGGAAGCTCTGTGTACAAAAGCCCGCCAACCCTTCTAAAGCCGGTATCGTATGATATCACCTCACCGCCCCATACACATCCGTCCTCGCCATACCCGGTGCCGTCAAAAACAAATCCGAGTGCGGGATCGCTGAGCCTATGCTCCGCCATAACAGATGCAAAATGAGCAAAATGGTGCTGCAGCCGCTCTCCCCCGATATACCCTGAACTGAAATACAGAGGGTGCATATCCGAAACATAAATCTCAGGACTTATACCAAGCAAGTCCCTTAGCCGCGCTATATTCTCCTTCCAGAGCCGCAAAGTCTCCGCATCCTCCAGATCGCCAAAATACTGGCTCATATATGCTCTTCCTTCGGACGCAAGGCAAAACGAGGCTTTGAGGTCTCCGCCCGCCGCAAGCACTGCCGTATTCCGCGCCGTGTCTATCTCTATCGGCAGCGGCACATAGCCCCTCGCGCGGCGTATCATCTGCATCCTGCCGCGAATGACGCGGCAGACAGAATCATCAAGCGGCGTGAGTATGCGCCGGTCATGGCTGAGTATTTCAAATCCGCCGCGTTCGCGACGCAGCTCATCTATGCTTTTATTATCGGTTATTATCGGCTCGCCTGATATATTCGCGCTCGTCATAACTATTGCGCCGCACTTGTGCGCAAGGTAATACTGGATCGGATCTGACGGCAGGAACGCGCCGATATATTCGCTCAACCCGCAAACGGATCTTGCAAAGTCGCGTTTCTTTTTAAGCAGCACTATAGGTCTTGCGGATGAGAGCAGTATTCTTTCCTCCGTCTCCGATACCTCCGCGTACTCCCGAACATTACGGGCTGCTGCGAACATTACCGCGAACGGCTTTGTCTCACGTCCCTTTATTGCGCGCAGACGCTCTGCCGCAGTTTCATTTTCAGCATCACATACAAGGTGGTATCCGCCAACGTTTTTCACCGCCACGATGCCGCCGTTTTTTATTGTCCTGACAGCCGCATCGAGCGGATCACCGCCAAGCGTATATTTAAGCCGCGGCCCGCAGCCGTTACATGCCACCGTTTGAGCGTGACAGCGGATATTGCCTATATCGGTATATTCCGCGGCGCAGCTGTCGCACATTTCAAAATCCTTCATTACTGTGTTTTCGCGATCGTATGGCAACGCTTCAATTATCGAATACCTTGGCCCGCAAGCGGTACAGCTTATGAACGGGTGTCTGTAGCGACGGTTGTTCTTATCCTTAAACTCATTGATACAGCTGTCACACACAGCAATATCCGCCGGAATAACAGGAGGCTCGCCCTCACCGTCAGCGCTTCCGATTATATGAAATCCGTCTGTTTCATTATCGATCACATCTTCCTCTGTAATTCTGTCTATAAGAGCGTAAGGAAGCTTAGCAAGTCCCATGCAAAATTCGGCAAGCGGTTCCCCACTTGCCGTTATTTCCACAAAGCCTCCGCAGTTTTTGACTGTTCCGGATATACCAAGACTGTCCGCCAGCCGCTTCACATACGGGCGGAAGCCTATCCCCTGTACCAATCCGGTTACCCTGTATTTTTTCATTCCTTCGCTTTTGCCGCCGCTGCCTTTTTCGCCGCCGCTGCCGCCTTCAGCTCCGCTATCTTCTCCGGTGTAAGCTCCGGCTTCGGCGCAACCGGCGGACCTTCAAGTGTCGTAACCACCTTATTGTAGTCCGGCTCCGAATAATGCACATCCATTTTCAGACAGCTCTTTGGGCAATGATTTACACAATTCTCGCATTGAACACAGCCCATGCGGTCAATCGACCACTGTCGCGCCTTGCGATCAACCGTTATCGCGCCCGACGGGCATTTGCGCTGGCACATGCCGCAGAATATACAATCTTCTATTTTGCATTGCAAACTGCCGCGCGCGCGGGCAGGATACTCCCGCTCCTCCGCCGGATAATTCTTTGTTACGGGCTTTGAGAACAGGTTCTTTAAAGCAAAGCTTGTAAATTTCATTATTGATGCCATAACGCTCTACCCCCTTATCTCTCTGTGCAGCTGATGCATGGATCGATCGTAAGAATGAGAAGCGGCACATCGGCAAGCTCCGCGCCCTTTAACGTATACAGCATGGGCGTAAGATTTGCAAACGTTGGTGTCCTGATACGGAACCTCTCTAAGAACTTTGTTCCGTTTGCGCGGCAATAGTATATAGCCTCGCCGCGCGGCTGCTCGACCCTTGTGAACGCCTCGCCCTTCGGATTACCTTTTATATCTATTGATATCTCGCCGCCCGGGATCTTCTCCACAGCCTGGCGGATTATCTCTATCGACTGGAATATCTCCTTTATGCGAACCTCGCATCGGGCGTAGCTGTCACAATCGTTGCTTGTGACTATATCAAAATCTATATCCTCGTATGCCGCATAGCCAATAGACCTTGTATCTATACTTATGCCGCTCGCGCGCATCATCGGTCCGGCAGCGCCAAGTCTTATCGCGTCATCGCGCGTGAGAATACCGACACCCCTGAGACGCGATTCGACCGAGTAGTCTGTTAAGAATACCTCTGTAAGGTCTTTAAGCTCCTTCTCGATCTCATTGAAGTTGTGAACAAACTTTGCAAGCATCTCTTTGGGCATGTCCTTTAACACGCCGCCGATTTTGTTGACTGAGAATATAACTCTGCCGCCGGTCGCCTCCTCGAACATATCGAGGACCTTCTCGCGCATACGCCAGCACTGATAGAACAGCGCCTCAAATCCAAACCCGTCCGCAAGCAGACCAAGCCACAGCAGATGAGAATGTATCCTTGACATCTCACACCATATTGTACGCAGATACTTCGCGCGCGGCGGTATTTCCGCATCAAATATACGCTCCATTGCCTCAACATAACCCATGCCGTGCATGAACGAGCATATTCCGCAGGTACGCTCCGCTATATATACAAAATCATTGAAATCGCGTTTTTCCACGAGCTTTTCCAGTCCGCGGTGTACATAGCCGATCTTGGGGATCGCCTCTACTATCTTTTCATCCTCGAGCACAAGGTCAAGATGTATCGGCTCCGGCAGCACAGGATGCTGCGGTCCGAACGGCACTACCGATCTGTTTGCCATCTTACTTTTCCTCCTTTGCTTCGGGTCTGAACGGTGTTGTTTCATCTATAGTATAGAGCCTGTCATTATAGTTTAGCTTAATAAACTGTATATCTACGCCAAACAGCTCCCTCATCTCATTCTCATAAAGCGAAGCGGGCGGATATATATCGGATATACTCACTATCTGATCACCCTTCTTTACCGGTATGCGATAGTTTACGAAATGATAATCCACAGCGAACGAATACAGAAGATCATACCCGTCCGGTGTGTTGACCGCACATATCTGCACAAGACGCGCATTATTATTCTTCGCCTTTACAGCCTTTAATGTGAGCATATCCGGAGCAAGGTCTACAAGAACATAATCCTCTCTCATTCTGCCGCGCCTCCCTTCATATTTTTTCGTTTTTCCTCAAGCACACCCAACGCCTTTACAACACCGTCTATTATAGCGTTCGGACGAGCCGCGCAGCCGGGAACATATACATCCACCGGTATCACCTTGTCCACTCCGCCGATAATATTATAGCATTCCTTGAACACGCCGCCGTTGCAGGCGCATATACCTACCGCGCATACCACCTTCGGCTCCGGCATCTGCGAATAAAGCTGCTCTACCACCGCCTTATTCTGTGTGTTTATACCGCCGGTTATAAGCAGTATATCAGCATGCTTTGGATTACCTGTGTTTATTATTCCGAACCTCTCCACATCATATATCGGAGTGAGGCACGCGAGCACCTCAATATCGCAGCCGTTACAGCTTGAACCGTCATAATGCAGCAGCCACGGCGATTTTGCTACCTTTGTTGCCATATCTGTACCCTCCAATTAAAACATCTGTAGGATAAATATATTTATCGCACCGAATACAAGCGTTATTATCCATGCAGATTTAAGCATCAGATCCCACTTCACACGCGCGCTTGTATTATCGATAAGCACCTCCAGGAAAAACGCTGCGGCGCATACGATAAGCGCAAGCGGTATGCTCCACCACTTTGAACAGAGTATGAACAGCGCAACAAGCCCCAACAAGAACACGTTCTCGTACCAGTGCGAGATCTCGATAAGCGCCATCATACCGCCGGTCAGCTCGGTTGTAATACCCTTTACCATCTCCTGATGCGCGTGATGCGACATGGAGATATCAAACGGCGATTTTCTGAGCTTTATCGTGAGGATGTATAAATAGCCGATGAACACGCCCGGCAGATATACCACATTCGGTATATCGGAATGGGTTATTATCTCAGATATATTAAACGTGCCGTCATGCGGACCAATGCCCGTTGCCACATAAAAGCCGACAGCTGTAAGCAGTACCATAGGCTCATACGAGAGCATTTGCATCATCTCACGGTTAGCGCCCATTACGGAGAACGGCGAATTTGTTGTTGTCGCCTCCAGCACAAGGAACATTGCCGCGGTCGTAAGCACAAACACAACGAGAAGTATATTTACTCCGCCATAGAACAGCGCGCCGGTGAACGCGATAAAGATCACAAAGCACCACGCAAACAGGAACTGCATATTGTTTATAAGAAGTATCTCTTTGTTTATAAGCTTGCGCACATCATAGAACGGCTGAAGCAGCGGAGGGCCTATTCTTCCCTGCATACGCGCCGTAAGCTTGCGGTCGATACCCGAGATCAGTCCGCCGACAAAGGGCGCAAAAACAAGATATAACACTATACCTATCATTGAGCCAACCATCAGATAACACCTCCCGAAAGCGTACCTACCGAAAGTCCTATAAACGCGACTATCATTACCACAGAAATAGCCGCGCTTGGCAGCCATATCTTTTTCTCGCCGAAATAATCCTCCAGATACCAGCCTGAGAGGTACATATTTTTCGGATTGCCGAACGAGTCCTCAAAGTGGCGGTCGTCTCCCTGATTAACACCGCCCATGTATTCAAGGTTCGGTGTCGTGTTAATTCGGCTGGTAAGCACTCTTGCGACCACAGGGATAACGAATACCATGACAAGCATGATCACCATAATGACCAGATCCTCAGGCGCAAGCACCGAAACGCTCTTTACGTTATACAGCTGCGCAAGAAGCGGCTCAACAACCGCTATCGATATTGTCGGCAGAAGCAGACAGAGCATTATCATCATAAACGCATGGCTTAAAAGCGACAGCCACTCACCGCCCGCGGTCCTGTGATATACCTTATGCGAATGCGCCTTGCATACAAGTATCTTCGCCAGCCACTTTGTCCAGTACAGCATCGTCGTAGCGCTGCCGAACGCGATGAAAAGAACGAGCACGATATTATCTGCATCTATAAACGCCTTGAGCGCCGCCCATTTCGATATAAGCATACCGAACGGAGCCAGGAACATTCCGGCAATACCTATAACCATGACAAAAGCCAAAAACGGCGCGCTCATGATCAGTCCGTGCATATCCTCTATATTTCTGCTGCCGGTCGCGTTTTCTATCGCGCCTACAGCCTGGAACATCATTGATTTTGAAACTGCATGGAACATCAGAAGTAATACCGCCGCCCATACAGTTTCCTTTGTTCCCACACCCGCGCAGGCGGTTATGAGACCGAGGTTTGATATTGTCGAGTATGCAAGAACCTTTTTACCGTCACTGACGGTTATGGCAAGCATACTTGCAATAAGGAAGGTAAATCCTCCCACAAGCGAGGTCATGGTTCCGGAAAGCTCGCCATGCATCGCCGGAGCAAGACGGATTAGCAGGTACACTCCCGCCTTTACCATGGTAGCGCTGTGAAGCAGCGCCGAGGTCGGCGTTGGCGCGACCATCGCGCCGAGCAACCATTTGGAAAACGGCAGCTGTGCCGATTTTGTGAGAGCCGCAAACGCAAGCAGGATCACCGGTATAAGGATAAGCGACGGAGTTCCGTGGTTAACAAGTCCCGAAAGCGTTGTAACATCCAGCATAATTGCCGAATATATTATCGCTGCCGCAAAGCCTAAGCCGCCCAGAAGGTTCATCCACAACGCGCGGAAGGAGTTATCTATAGCCTTCTTTGTGCGTGTGTATCCGATAAGCAGGAAGGACGAGATACTCGTTACCTCCCAGAAGAAATATATCCAATTCAGATTTGCCGACATCACAAGACCAAACATAGCTCCGAGAAACACAAACAGCATCGGGAAAAAGAACGTACGCCTGTCGCGATACTCAGTGTGGTGATTATGATAATCTACCATATACCCCACCGCATAAATACAAATAAGCGAACCGATAAAGGCTATTATAAGGCACATTATAACCGTGAGCTTGTCACAATAAATATGCGCCTCGTCCGTAGCGGCTCTGCCGCTTACCTCAAGCCATGTCATCGCTGCCGTGCCTATTACCGACAAAAGCCCCGCATAATACTTCCTGTGCTTTACACTGAGCACTACCACGAGCGCCATCAGAAAAAGCTCCGCGGCAAGCATTATATTATCTATCCTGTGCGTCAGATGTGACTGACCGAGGTAGGCGTTGCCGCTGCCCGGAAACTCACGCACAGAAAACAATACCGCCGCCGCCATAATGATTATGCCGCTGCTGAAAACAACTGCTTTTCTTGCGGAATTATTCTTTGTAAAAATGAGCACTGCTGCCGCAAGAAACGGGAATAGAATCAAGAATGCTGCAAATCCCACATCTTCATCTCCTTGTTATGATTTAGTAACTTATACATTATAGCGCTTTTTTGTCAAATTGTCAATGATTTCTTGACAGTTTTAGCTTGTTATGGTATACTGAATATATATTTTTTGTGAAAAGAGGCAGCGTATGAAAAAGCTTTTACAAAGGATAATGGTATTATCATTTGCCGTCTTTCTTATTGTTTTTATTATAACGCAGGCTGCGCCAAGTGAAATAAAATCGCTTGATGATCTTAAAGGTAAACGTATCGGATTTATTACCGGCAAGACCTTTGAAAGCCATATAAGCGAGGTTATTGAAGATCCGCAAAAACGGTATTATAATTCCTACTCTGATTTGTTAGCTGCTCTCAAAAGCGGCAACATTGACGCGATCATGTGTGATGAGCCGACAGCGCGCGCTATGTGCCGCGACAGTGACGGAGTCCGATTTCTATGCAATACATCGATCGAAACAGAGTATGTTTTCGCTTTTGCCGATACTCCGGACGGCGATGCTTTGTGCTCTGAATTCAACGAATATCTCTTGCAGATAAAAAATAACGGTACTCTTAACGAGATAGCCGATATATGGTTTGGCTATGATGAATCAAAAAAAGAATTGGAGTTTGAAGAGTTCAAGGACGCAAGAACTCTTAGCTTTGCGTCAAACGCCGAGACACCTCCGTTTATTTATGAAAAAGACGAAAAGCTTGCCGGCTATGAAGCAGATATTTTAAATAGGTTCTGCAAGGCTCACGGATATAATTTCAAATACTCCACTATGCCCTTCTCATCCATTTTACAGTCATTTCAGACCGGTCAGACAGATATCGCAGCTGACGTTATAACCGTAACTGATGAGCGTGGGGATAAACTAAAATTTTCAGCGCCGGATTTTCATGGAAATATATCTGTAGTAGTAAAGGATGAAAACGCAACAAAGACTACGATTGGCATCGCTAACATAACGCAGGGGCTTAAAAATAACTTTGCCACAGAAGATCGCTGGAAGCTAATCGTGTCAGGTATATGTATAACGCTTTTGATATCATGTCTTTCCGCTGTTTTCGGCGCAGGGTTCGGTTTCCTTTTGCTTATGCTGCTAAGATGCAGGTATAAGCTGCTGCGCTATATCACAACGGCATTCATAAAGGTGATTCAGGGTGTTCCGATCATCATACTCCTAATGATACTATTCTATATCGTATTTGTACGCACACCTCTCCCACCCGTTGGAGTGGCAGCAGCGGCATTCTCGATAAACTTCGGAACAACGGTCGCATCCGTTATGAACACAAGTATAAACGCTGTCCATCCCGGTCAGACCGAGGCTGCTTTGGCTATGGGTTATACACCTTCACAGACTCTTTTCAAAATACTGATGCCACAGGCGGCACAGCATTTCATGCCCATACTCAAGAGCGCCTTTGTATCTCTTGTTAAAACCACCTCGATCGTAGGATACATAGCTATCGGCGATCTGACAAAGGCAACGGACGTTATACGGAGCCGTACATACGAGGCATTCTTTCCATTGCTGCTCACAGCCGCTATTTATTTCATTTTATCATGGCTGCTTACACTGCTGCTTAGCAGGATAGAGATAAAATTTGATCCTAAACGACGCACAAATAAACTGAAAGGAGTGGTCACAAATGGAAGCAATGATCAAAATTCGTGATCTGAAAAAAAGCTATGGTGATATTACTCCAATCAAGAAAATAAGTGTAGATATAAATAAGGGTGACGTCATCGCCGTTATAGGTCCGTCCGGTGCAGGCAAAAGCACCTTCATCCGCTGTCTGAACAGACTTGAGGAGCCGGATAGCGGAAAAATAATAATAGACGGACAGAATATATGTGATCCTTATACCGATCTGCCGTCTATCCGGCGCAGGATCGGAATGGTGTTCCAGGAATTTTATCTTTTCTCACACATGACCGCAATAGAGAACCTTATGTGCGGGCCGGTTGACCTTCTCGGCAAAAGCCCGCAGGAGGCATACGACCGCGGGATGGAGCTTTTGGATATGGTAGGACTCACTGAAAAAGCAATGAGCTATCCGGACGAGTTATCCGGCGGACAACAGCAAAGAATAGAAATCGCCCGCGCCGTTTCTATGGATCCGGAGATAATACTTTTCGATGAACCGACCTCTGCTCTCGATCCGGCAATGGTAAGCGAGGTGCAGTCAGTTATACGCGCTCTTGCCGCGCAGGGACTTACAATGGTAATCGTCACCCATGATCTACAGCTTGCAAAAGAAGTGTCGAACCGTATATTTTTCATGTGTGAGGGCGGCATATATGAAAAAGGCACGCCAAAAAAGATATTTGAAGCTCCTGAGAGAGAATTAACACGCAGATTTGTTCATCAGCTGAAGGTAATGACCGTTACTCTCTGTCCTGCTACGTTTGACTTTCTCAGTATCAACAGCCGCATAGCGACCTTTGGCTCAAGACTCCGTCTTGACAGGAAAAACGTTATTAACTTGCAAAGCATATTTGAGGAGCTTGTGGTACAGGGGCTGAAGCGCAGTCCGGTCTCAAGGCTTGACATTACCATGACTATAGAGCACGCCGAACGCCGCGGCACTACCGAGCTTTGCCTCAGCTATGGCGGAGCTAAGCTTGATCCGCTTGACCAGCTTGACGATATCTCACGCATGATAGTAGAAGGCAGATCACAGTATATCGAATACACGTATGAAGATGAAACAAACCTATTTACTGTAGGTATATGAAAATAATGCCTGACGGCATATCAACCCCCCTGACCCCCCATTCTTGGGGGGAAGAAGTAAGTAGTTGCAGGGGGAACTGCGTTCCCAAACTACGGCGTTTGTTGCTATGCAACACGCCTACGACACGCAAGCGTGTCGTTCACCCTGCACCCCTATCAGTCCGATAAAATTCAGTTTGTCGGGCTGAAGTTTGCGGTGTAGCTCTGCTGTCCCTGCCCCGGGGCAGGGTGCCGAGCTTGCGAGGCGGGTTGGGGGCTACGGCAGAGATAGATTTTATCTAAAGCCACTAAACGAGCAATTTCTTATAAAGTGAAAAAAGCGCTAAGCGATCAACTGACCGCTAAGCGCCATTTTTTATTATATTCCGTTTTAATTATCATTACTGAGCAGCTCTGTTATATCATCGTATGTAAGCTCATCGGAAAAACCGACAAGCACCTTGCGGCACTCTGCTTCTGTTGCTGAGCTTTTCTTCAGAGCCTCCGCTATATCGACTATTCTATATTCTTTATCAGTCCACGAGATTTCGCTTTCCTCCGTGAGCAGATAAGACAAATGCTGCGGTACGATCAGTATGGCGATTATCATAAATGCGTGTACTATAAATACCGAACCAAGACTACCCACCGGCAAAACAGTATAATTAAATATCTTATACAGTCCGAACAGCCATGTATATGTATCCATGTAGCATACAAATTTGAAAATGACGCTTATAGCGATAAAGATTCCGTATGCTATACCGACAGTTTTGTAATACAGCTTTTTATCCAGCAGATCAAAACAGCATCGGTTAAGGAAAATGATAGTAACAACAAAATATACAAAAAGTCCGGACAGCAGCGCTATAAACGTTGGAGCGTATGTATTAGCAAAGCGGCCCATTCTGAGAACAACAATGGCAATATATGACAGCAGCACTTCTGCTAATACCATCTCTGTAAGCAGTATCCCTATCCAGCGCAACGTCTTGTTTTCAGATACCGACTCCGGCATATCCATCCTCCTCTTCATCTTCTTCATCTTCTTCTACGATCGGCAAGCCCAGCATTCGGTTAACATCATTAACTGTTGCTCCCGCAAACAAATTTATCAGCACCGATTGTCTGACCTCGTCGGATAACCCGATCTCCGGAGCCGTAACTACCTTAACGGCATCCGTTGCCGTGTAAAAAACATCTCTCCAGCTATTATTCTCTTTTAAAGCCGACTCAATACTATACGGCGCAAACCATATTAAAAGCAGTGTGATCAGATGGAATACGAAAGAAGAAATAACCGTTGTGGCCGTTCCGGTATCAAATGACAATACCTCTCCATATTTCAAGAATTTTGTTATTGAAAATAACCATGTATATACTTGACTGTCATAGAACGCAAGGATAATATAAGATATTATCATGATAACAGCGTATGGCACATAATTAACTATCAGATATATCCTCCTGCTCGGAACGCTCACCCGACACCGGCATAGCCATCTGAAGTTCTGGAGCCAGAACAAAATCGCTCCGATCATCAGACTTACAAAGCATCCTGTCGTCGTTGGCATTATGACTTCAGCTTTATATAAGCCGAATATCAGTGCCGATAATATGACCATCCACAGCAGCATTTCGACAAATCTTCTGGCGGACGCAAATAAAATACCCTTCATTTTAGCCTCCAATTTGGCAATATATACCGCTTTTTTTTGCCTCCGCAAGCAGAGACTGCATATAATCACGCGTCATGGGCTCTATATCACGCATCGTATATTCACGCCCAAGTCCGTCATACTTACCCTGTCCCAGACGATGATACGGCAATAGATGCAGCTTTTCCACACCCGGCAGCGAAGCCGCAAATTCAGCTATAGCGCGTATCTCCTCAGGTGTATTGTTAAACGTCGGTATTACCGGCACACGTATAGTAAGATCAACACCTGATGTGGCAAATTTTCTCGCATTCTCGTGAATAAGCTCATTATTTACGCCTGTAAATGCCTTATGCTTCGCGCTGTCTATATGCTTTATATCCATAAGCACATAATCAAGATACGGCAGATATCTTTCAATGATCTCCCACTTCTGATACCCGGTCGTTTCTATCGCCGTAGTATAACCCATATCCTTACACGCATGCAAAAGATGCGGTGCGAAATCCGGTTGAGCAAGACACTCACCGCCGGAAAGCGTTATTCCGCCGCCGCTGCGCATATAGTAAAATTCATCTGTAATAAGCCGCGGCATAAGCTCCTCTACGGTTATATCCTCACCGTAAAGCTTTGGTTTGCCTTCAACAAGCATCTCCACAGGCTCCCACTCCTGACCCTCCGGATTGCAGCACCAGCGGCAACGGAGCGGACAACCCTTTAAAAAAACTATTGTTCTTATGCCGGGGCCGTCATGTATCGAGTATCGCTGAATGTCGAATATACGACCTCGCGCCTTTAAGTAGTTTTCCATTATGTTCTCCGTTAAAAGACCTGTTCAGTACGAGCTATGATATCATCCTGTAAGGACTTCGACAGTGTCGTAAACAGTGCGCTGTAGCCCGCAACGCGTACAACAAGCGTCTTATACTTCTCCGGATGCTTTTGCGCGTCCAGAAGAGTATCACGGTCAACTACGTTAAACTGCATGTGCATTCCCTTCTGATCAAAGAAGCCTCTGATGTACATTACAAACTTCTGCAAGCCCTCAACCCCCGCAAGCGCGCTCGGATGGAACTTCTGGTTATAAAGCGTTCCGTTCGATGCTATACCGTGGTCAAGCTTTGCGACAGAGTTAGCCGCAGCCGTCGGACCGTATATGTCATAACCGCCTCGCGGACCAACACCATCGGCAATAGGAGTGTTTGCAAGCCTTCCGTCCGGCGTTGCGCCCGTCTGCTCACCGAGCGGTACATTTGCCGATACCGGATACAAACCGGCCTGGAATATGCCTCCGCGCGGATTTTTATACTTGTTCAGCTCCTTGGTGTACACATACGCCACCTCACGCGCGAACAGATCAACCTCTTCTATATCATTTCCGTACTTAGGCACCGCGTCTATATCCTCGCGCATTTTATCAAACTTTGCCTTCTGCTCGTCCGTTGCGACACCGTCAAGGAACATCTTGAATATACCCGCAATGACGTTCTCATCTACCTTTTTACCCTCAGCGATAAGACTGCTTACCACCGCATTGGTCGAAGCCTTTGCAGCCTTGGGAGTTAGCCCCTTGCCGTAGTTAAGCGCCATTGCCTCCTTGAACTCCTCAAGAGTATACTTCTTCTTCTCATATACAAGCTCCTTTATAGCAAGCAGCGCGTCTGTCATATTTGCTATACCAAAGCCCTGCGGACCTGTGAAGTTATAATGCGCTCCGCCCTGCTCCATAGTCTTGCCTGTCTTTATGCAGTCGTCAACAAGAGCTGCCGCAAACGGAAGCGGACAACGCTCCGCGTGAGCAACATCAATAGAGTTATTGGCATTAACGAGCATTGCTACCTGGAAATTGCTCTGACGCTTATACGCGTCAAAGAATTTTTCAAACGTAGTGAACTCTGAGAGATCACCCGTCTCAATTCCGACCATTACACCCTTATCATAGCCGTTTGAGAACACAAGCTCAAGCGGACGGCACATGTTGAAAAATGCCGCGTCATGCCAGCCGTGTGTCTTGCCGCCGACCTGCGGCTCTACACAGCCGATTATGTTATAGTCACGGGCATCCTCAAGCGTTACACCACGGGACATAAGCGACTGAATGATTATCTCATCGTTATAATATGCCGGCAGACCTATACCTGTTCTTGTAAGCTCAGCGCACTTTAGCATGAACTCGTTCGGTGTGCCGTTCCAAACTCTTACCGTAAATGACGGCGCCGGCAGCAGCGTGTGCATACTCGCTTGGATACAAAGGAATGAAAGATCGTTTGTCGCGTCCCTTCCCTCTCTTGTCTGACCGCCGCATATAAGGTTCTGGAACAGGCTGTAGCCCGCAAATCCCTCCGCAGATGCCGCATCACGGCACTTGTTGAGATCATTGAACTTTATCCAGATACAATCAAGAAGCTCCTGCGCAAACTCACGTGTAAGAGTTCCGTTATATATCCCTTTCTCATAGAGTGGGTACATATACTGATCGAAACGTCCGGGTGAGATCGAGTGTCCGCTCGATTCAATCTGAAGCAGCTGCTGTATGAACCAGAACGCCTGACATGCCTCATAGAAATCCTCAGCCGGATGCTCCGGTACCCTCGCGCAGTTCTTTGCTATTTGCAAAAGCTCCTTCTTCCTTACCGGATCCTGGCACTCCTTTGCCATATCCATAGCAAGAACAGAATAACGGCGCGCATAATTTATCACAGCGTCACAGGAAATTATCATTGATTCCAAAAGCTCATGCTTTGTTGCATAGTCCGCATCGTATGGGCGTATTGACATCAGCTCATCCCAAACCTGCTTCTTGATACCCTCAAGTCCGAGATTTATTACATCCCAGTACTTGCAGGTAAAGTGTCCGACACCATTATAAAAATAGTTGCCGGGTGTAAACATATTATGCTCGACCGATGTGATTGCCTCAGGAGCCATGTAAGCCGTTGCGAGCTCCGATGTCGTTTTGCCCTTCCAATACTTGAATACCTCATGAAGCGTCGCCTTTGTTTCATCAGAGATATAAAACGGGTCTGCCTCACGCGTGGCAACTGTGTCAAATTCACTTTCAAGCCACTCAAACGAGAACTCCGGATATACCTGGCAGCTTCTCGGAGCCTTGGTTGATGAGCCTACAATAAGCTCGTCCGGTCGTATAACTATCGGGATATTCTCTAAAATATGAGCAAACGCCAACGCGCGGCGTTTTACCATCGGCTCGTTCTCCGTCTTTTTATAGCTTTCAGTCAGGAGCACAGCGCGATCCGCCTCTATCTCAGGCATTTTCTCAAAGGTGTGATGTAAAAGCCTCCCTATTCTTTCCGTTCTGGGAATATCGGCAGTATTGAATTTCTTCACGGTAATACCTCCATTTTATTTATTATCGCACATTATATTGCGGTTTGTCTTTCATAAATGTCTATATATATTGATTATAGCACATCTGAAAAGCTTTTTCAATACCTTTTTTAAAAAAAATGGGCTGTATTAAAACTAAATTCACTTCCCAATATATGTATACAGAGAAAAGCACTCAATTTCTGAGTGCTTCAGCGTGTAGACAAACCTGTCTACACGCTGGCAGACGTCGAAAAATTAGGTTGGATTTGACGAAAACAAGCTCGTCGGCGTACGATGGTACGTTAGAGCTTGTTTTTGTCAAAAGCGCACAACAACGGCGATTACTCAATGTGATCGCCGTTGCTCTATCCATGAAAATATCCTTTTGAACCACATTCATTGAATGATCATGTGCGCGGTCCGGCCAATTTGTCGACAGTCTGGAGGCTGTAGCAAAATGCAACAGCCGACAAAGGGGCTGATTGGCTTTTGATGCAGAATGGACGAAACGAAGTGTCAGGCGGCAAAGCCGCATGATACCTTGCCCGAAGGCGTACGATGGTACGTCGAGTGGGGAGTTTCGTTCATAGCTTAATGGCATTCAATGAAAAGAGATTTGCTCAAATGAGCAAATCTCTACCGTGATTGTGTTCATTGGTTAATTGTTATATTCATAAACATATCAATTAAGCCATTAAGCGGTCTGCACAAAATGCAACAGCCCCTTCTCTGTAATACTTCCATTATCTCAGCAGACTGTATACCTCTTGTCTCAGCTCATGATCTGTGTCAAACAAACCGCGTATCGCGGCTGTTCTCGTTTTGGCATCATGCGAGCGAATGCAGCGCGCAGTCATACAGCTGTGCTCACCCTCAACTATGACTATAACATCCTCTGTGTCGCACACCTTCTGCATTATCTCCGCAATATCGGCGCATATCCTCTCCTGAAGCTGAAGCCGCTTTGCGACCATGTCACAAATGCGCGCGACCTTGGACAGACCTATCACCTTACCTTTTGGGATATATCCCACATGACAGCGCATATTGTACATCAGAGCCAAATGGTGCTCGCAGTAGCTGAACACCTCAATATCCTTTACAATCACAAGGTCGTTTGTGCTGATATCCTTAAAGCATTTCCCGAACATCTGCGCGATCTCGTCATTGCTGTAGCGCATACCCTCGAATATCTCATCATACATACGCGCCACCCTGTCAGGGGTCTCGCGCAGTCCCGAGCGCTCAGGATCGTCGCCTATCGCTTCTATAAGCTCACGAATAGCATTCTTTATCCGCTCGTGATCAAATTCCTTTTTCATCGCTTCACCTCGTTATCTGCAAACAAAAACTATTCTCTCACTATCCTCTTCAGGCGGCTCAAAGCTCAGTTCATCATAAGCGCATATCTCCGTAAAGCCCGCTCTTTTAAGCAATATTCTTATCTGCTTCTCGGTCCAGCCGCGCTGGGTATGCCGCTCCTCGAACCGCGAATACTCACCGTTTTTATCGAGAACAAAGAAGTTAAGCAGCATATCGCTTATATTATACCTTTCATAGTATTCGTTCTGCCACGCGTAGAACACATCATATTCAGAATGTATAAATGTGTTATTTCCGATGACATCACGCAGCTTATATTCAGAGCTGATGTCGAACATGAACATACCGCCATCTGTGAGCGCCGCCTTTATGTTCTTAAACATGCGTAAAAGCGCGGCAGGAACCGTAACATAATTTATCCCGTCTATCATGCACAGGAACGCGTCATATTTTTTTTGCGGCACGAACCGTGTCATATCAATACACACAAGCTCGGTATTACCAAGCTTATCCGCCGCGGCCGCGAGCATATCAGAGCTGACGTCAACACCTGTCACATCGTAGCCGCGCTTTATAAGCCGAGCGGTCATATTGCCTGTACCGCAGGCAAGCTCACAAACAGTCTGCGCGTCACAATCGTGAACGTAAAGCATATTCTCTATATAGTCGCACCATTTATCATAGTCTATATCCCCATGCATGAGGCGATCATAGATATATGCAAATCTGCCGTACTGCATTATCTGAGCTCCGCGCCAAGCTGAGTGAGCAGACCTTTAACTATCTTGCTGTGGAGGTTATCAGCTTCCTCGCCGGTAAGGCTCCTGTCAGGCGCGCGGAACTGAGCCTTATACATAACGCTCTTTTTATCATCAGCTATCTGCTCGCCTGTATATACCTCCACAAGCTCAAGCTGAGTGAGCAGCTTTCCGGCCGCCTTCTTCATTACCTTTTCGATCTCCGCTACAGGCGTTATCCTGTCTATGAGTATCGAGAAATCGCGCGTTACCGCAGGGAAGCGTGTCAGCGGCGTGTATTTTATATCTCTCTTATTTGACGCATTATGGATCACTCTGAAATCAAGCTCGCCAATATATGCGCGCGCGCCTATCTCATAGCGCCGCAAAACTGCCGGGTGTACCTCTCCGATAATTCCGGCATACCTGCCGTTAACGATTATTCTTGCCGTTCTGCCGGGATGGTAAGTCGGGTCATCCGTTACCCTCTCATAATCGACATTATCTATATGCAGCTTCTTGAATACCTCTTCTACCGCGCCCTTAATATCATAGAAATCCACACCGCCGAACATACCGAGCATCAGCGTCGGCTTCTCATCCGGAAGCTGTCCCTCCTCTGTAGGGATATATACCCTGCCTATCTCAAAAAGCCTTGCGCTCTTTGCGCGGTGATTATAGTTGCGCGAAAGGATGTCGAGCATACTGCCTGCCATCGTTGTGCGCATTACGGACGTATCCTCTCCGAGCGGATTTCTGATCCTGACCTGATTTCTGAGCGGTGATTCCTCAGGCAGTCCGAGCTTATCCGCAACGGACGGACTTTCGAAGGTGTACGTATATATCTCATACATACCCTGTGCAAGCAGCGTCTCTTCGATCTCACTCTGCGTCTTCTGTTCCGGCGTCTTGATACCTGTGGTCGTAGCGCCGCTCATAAGCGTTGTCGGTATTCTGTCATAACCGTAGAAGCGCGCTACCTCCTCCGCGATATCCGCCTCCGCAAGAAGATCCGGACGGAATGACGGAGGATAAAGCTTATTGCCCTCTACCTTGATCTCAAGCGCGTCAAATATTTTTATCATTTCCTCCTCGGAAATATCAGTACCGAGGAACGCGTTTATCTTTTCGGGTCTGAACTCTATCTCTACAGGCTCCTCGACGTTGCCCATAATATCTATCATGCCCTTAACATTCTCACCGCAGCAAAGCTCCTCTACAAGCTCACATGCGCGGTTTATTGCAGGCACAGTATTATGATAGTCAAGTCCTTTTTCAAATCTTGCGGAGGACTCTGTGCGTAGTCCCACGCGCTGCGCTGTAAGACGAACCGAGGCTGCGTCAAACATCGCCGACTCAAACACTACTGTTGTGGTGTCGTCCTTTATCTCGGAATTAAATCCGCCCATTACTCCGGCTATGGCTACCGCTCTTTCCGCGTCAGCTATAACGAGATCATTTTCGGTGAGCTTTCTGTCCTCTTCATCAAGAGTTTTTATGACCTCACCAGGAGCCGCGCGTCTGACGTTTATCGCCGCGCCCTTCAGATCACGTATATCAAAAGCGTGCATCGGCTGACCATATTCGAGCAGAACATAGTTGGTTATATCCACTATGTTATTTATTGCTCTTACGCCCGATGCCTCCAGTCTCTCGCGCATCCATTTCGGTGACGGAGCTATTTTAACATTCTTTACTACTCTTGCAGTATAGCGCTTGCACTTGTCCTTATCGCTGATATTGACGGAGATCATATCTTTTATGTCCCCATCTTTTTCTTCGAATTTCGGCTTGGGGACATTAAACGGTTTACCGAAGGTCGCCGCCGTTTCCCGCGCAAGACCTATTATTGAGAAGCAATCCGGACGGTTTGAGGTTATCTCAAATTCGACCACATTTTCATTAAGTCCAAACAGGTCTTTAAGATCGCTGCCGATCTCCGCCTCCTCCGGCAGAACAAGTATGCCGTACTCAGGCTCGTAGCCGAGGCGCGAAGAATCTATACCCATCTCGTCCGCAGCGCAGATCATACCGTTTGACATTACGCCGCGCAGCTTGCCCTTCTTTATCTTTATACCTCCGGGGAGCGTAGACCCGTTAAGAGCAACCGGCACCTTCTGTCCCGATGCAACGTTAGGGGCGCCGCACACGATCTGTATAGGCTCTTCCTCGCCAACGTCCACCATACATACATGCAGATGATCGCTATCCGGGTGATCCTCACACGATAGCACCTTGCCCACTACCACCTTATCTATATCCGCACCGAGGTTCTTTACGCCCTCGACCTTGGAACCGCTCATGGTTATTCTGTCTGCGTACTCCTTAGGCGTTACACCTGTTATATCTGTATAATCGGATAACCAACTCATAGGTAAATTCATAATATCAACTCCCTTCTTAGAACTGCTTAAGGAACCGCATATCATTCTCAAAGAAAAGTCTGAGATCGTTTATGCTGTATTTGCCCATAGCTATACGTTCAAGACCTATGCCGAACGCAAAGCCCGTGTATTCCTCCGGATCAATACCGCAGTTTGCAAGCACCTTCGGGTGGACCATACCGCATCCTAGTATTTCTATCCAGCCCTCGCCCTTGCATACGCTGCAGCCCTTGCCTCCGCAGTTGAAGCAGCTGTAGTCCATCTCGGCAGACGGCTCGGTAAACGGGAAGTGGTGAGGACGGAACCGAACACGCGTCTGTTCACCGTAAAGCTTCTTCACAAACATCTCAAGCGTGCCCTTGAGATCTGCCATGGTTATGTTTTTATCGACAACAAGCCCCTCTATCTGGTGAAATACCGGTGAATGCGTAGCATCCTGGGTATCGCTGCGATACACCTTACCCGGAGCGATCACCCTGATCGGCGGCTTGGTCTTCTCCATTACTCTTACCTGCATACCGGAGGTCTGCGTGCGCAGAACGATATTATCAGCTATATAAAACGTGTCCTGCTCATCACGCGCCGGATGGTTTTTAGGAATATTCAGCGCTTCAAAGTTGTAGTAATCATATTCAACCTCCGGACCGTCGGCTATTGAAAAGCCCATGCCCATGAATATCTCCGCAAGCTCATTCTTAACCTGCGTTAAGGGATGCAGCTTACCCTCAGCATTCTTCCTGCCGGGCATTGTGACGTCTATCATCTCATCCTTAAGCTTCTTTTCCTCTAAAGCCGTCATAATAGCCGTCTTACGGTCGTCTATCTCCTTTTCAAGCCGGTTGCGTATCTCGTTTGCGAGCGCACCGATCTTCGGTCTCTCCTCCGGACTAAGCTTGCCCATACCCTTTAATACAGCCGTTAGCTCACCCTTCTTACCCATATATTTAATACGGATATTCTCAAGCGCATCCATCGCATCCGCATCGTGCAGCGCTCTCTCAACGGATGCCCTTATCTGTTCAAGTTTGTCTTTCATTCTATACTCCTTTCAAATTTATGACCATTAAATCCTTCCACAAAACAGTTTGGGGGAAAAGCTCAAAGCAGGTCGTATTTTTCTCACTGCGAGACTATTAGCACCGCCAAGATGGGCGGGCAGCCGTCAGGCTGACTTTTGACGAAGTCAAAAGTGCTGAAGAAGCTTCTATGCGAGCAGTGAGAAAGGTGCGAGATGCGCAGAGATTTTTTTCCAAACTAAAAAGCTCCATCCCAAATAACATTAGTTGGGACGAAGCTGAAATGATCTCCGCGGTACCACCCATATTCCGAAAATATCGGCACTCACTTAAAGCGTATAACGGCGCGACCCGATGCGAACTACTTGCAAATGTGTTCCCCCAAAATGCGTTCCCCCGCACAGCTCCAAGATGAAATTTCACACGCACGCTTGCCGCCGCGGCTCACAGCCCATGACCACGACTCTCTTAAGGTGCCATACGCGCTACTTTGTCTTTTCACAGCCTTTAAGTGTTATTCTAACACATGACCATGCAGTTGTCAAGTATTATTTTTATATAACAGCCGATCGAACGGCTCAAGACTACGGCTGAGTATTCCGTGCATTTGCGCTATAGCTGTGCCGTAGTTCACTATCGGCACGCCTGCCGCAGCCGCGCGGGCTATCCGGCTTTGCATCTCGCGCTCATTGAGCATACACCCGCCACAGTGGATTATAAGCTTAAACTCCGACAGATTTTGCGGAAATCCGCCACCGGATGTAAAGCTGTATTCCGGTTTCGCTCCGCTGAACTTTTCTATCCACGCCGGAAGCTTTACAGTGCCTATATCTCCGCATTGTCTGTGATGCGTGCAGCCCTCGGATATCAGTACCCGATCACCGTCGCGCAGCTCCGAAAGCTTCATGGCGCCGCGAACAAGAGTTTTAAGCTCTCCCTTATATCGCGCCATCAGTATCGAAAAAGATGTCAGCATGACCTCACTCGGCACATCCCTTGCTACGCGTCCGAACGCCTGTGAATCGGTTATGACAAGCCTTGGCGGTTTTGTGAGACCTCGCAGCGTTTCCGAAAGCTCCTCCGGTTGGCATAACAAAACAGAAGCGTGACAGTCAAGCGCGTCCCGTATAACCATCTGCTGCGGCAGGATAAGCCGTCCCTTTGGCGCAGACGCATCTATGGGTATAACAAGCACTACAGTATCGCCGAGACCAATCAGGTCTGAAACAAGCTTCTTCTTACTCTTTGTTTTGCCCGAAAATGCGCCTATCAGTTCCTTAAGCTCCTTTATACTCTCGCCTGTTTTCGCGCTGACATATATCTCGTTTTCTCCGAGAGCTTTTCTTTCGCTTAGAAGATCCGACTTGTTATATGCTGTGATATACGGTATGCTTTTCTTCTTAAAAATATCTTTCAGCTCTTTTTCAGCCTCTCCCGCTCCCGCTGCCGCGTCAACTACGAGAACGGCAATATCCGTTCTGCCGAGTATCTCGTTCGTTTTCTCAACGCGCAGCGCACCCAGCTCGCCTTCATCATCAAAGCCCGGCGTGTCTATGATCACGACCGGTCCTAGCGGAAGAAGTTCCATTGCCTTACGCACCGGATCGGTGGTCGTGCCCTTTACCTCCGAGACAACAGCCATATTCTGGTTTGTAACGGCATTCACAAGACTTGACTTTCCCGCGTTGCGTTTGCCGAAAAAGCCTATATGCAGCCGCTCTCCGGACGCAGTTTCGTTAAGCGACATATCACTCGTCTCCTTCAAAATACTTTGACACCGCTGCCCAAATACGCTCCTCAACAGTATCCGCATCCGCATTCGCGTCAACGACCTCTACCGTTTCCACATCACGAAGCTTATCGAACGCCTCAAAATACTTTGCCCTGACCTTTGCAAGGCGATCCGCCTTCTCGTAAAGCTCCTTGCGTGAACGGTTGCTGTTGATCCTCTCCATCGCCGTTTCAACAGGAATATCAAGAAAAACGGTAGCTGTCGGACGCAGGATATCCGCGCTGATGCTGTTACCGTTTATTATCCAGTCCATATCAAGCTCTACGCCATGATACGCGTAGGACGAGAAATAATAGCGGTCTGATATGACCGTTACACCCTTATCTATCTGCAGCATAAGTCCATCCACGGGGTTTGTGAGATGATCTACCCGATCCGCCATAAAGAGCGCCGCTATAACGCGTTCATCAGCGGTAGTCCTGCCGATCATTATATGATGTACCAGCGAGCCGGCAGGCGAATCCGTAGGCTCGCGTGTTTCGTAGCAGCTTACGCCCATTTCTTCAAGCCGTTTTGCAAGCCGTTTTATCTGCGTGCTCTTGCCGGAGCCGTCTATCCCCTCAAATACTATGAATTTGCCTTTCATATATTATCTACATTCTCCTCGATTTGTCTATGCACGCTTTTACAGCCTTCACGACCGCGCCGCGCATACCTTCCTGTTCAAGCACCGAAACCGCCTCTATAGTCGTGCCGGACGGCGAGCATACCATATCCTTCAGTTCTGCCGGATGCATACCGCTCTCCAGTACCATCTTTGCACTTCCCAGAACTGCCTGCGCTGCAAATATGTATGCCTTATCGCGCGGCATACCGCCCTGTACGGCAGCGTCACCCATAGCCTCGATAAGCATAAATACATACGCCGGAGACGAGCCGCTTACACCGGTCACAGCATCCATAAGGTGTTCGCTTATGATATCCGCTCTGCCAAGACCGTTAAATATCGCCATTACCTCATCAATCTGCTCTGACGTTACATTTGCATTAGGCGCAACTGCCGCCATTCCCTCACCGACAAGTGCCGGCGTGTTCGGCATTACCCGCACAAGTTTTATCGTGTCCATGTCAAACGCATCGGTAAGTCTTTCGATACTCTGCCCCGCGACTATCGATACTACGACAGTCTCATCTCTTAGGCTGCTCATTATCTCGTCTATGACCTGATACACCACCTGCGGCTTGACACACAGAAACAGCATATCTACCGCCGCCGCGACAGTTTCATTCGCAAGCCCCTGCTTGATGTTGTATCTGTCCGCAAGCTCCGTTACCTTCTTCTGATCCGCGTCTGTTACGATAATATCAGCCGGTTCGGCGATATTATTATCCAGAATACCTCTTATTATTGCGCCGCCCATATTGCCGGCGCCGATAAATCCTATTCTCACGTTTGTGACCTTCTTTCCTTGAGCCAGCACTGTCAAATCAGCTGTACCACGCGAAAAACAACTATGTCTGTCGCTATCACTGTTTGATCAGCGTTTCCATAAGATTTATTTTACCACAACCGCGAGAATTATTCAAGCGTTATCATCAGAATTATTTGCCGATTTTATGCTCATCTGTTATCATATTTACTGTCACATTGTACAGCCTTGCGATCGAAATGGCGGTATTAAGTGACATTTCCCGCTCACCTCGCTCATACGCTGCAAGTGTGCGCGGACTAACTCCTATCTCCCTCGCGCTTTCATCCCGCGTCATGCCGCAGGAATGTCTGAAATACTTTATCCTGTTACCTACAAATTTTATCGTATCTATTGATCTTTGCATAACCGTTTCCCTCCGTTTTGTTGATATGATAATATCACATAAATCTGATATAATCAAGCAAAATATGCATGAAAACGAATATTTTTACACTAAAAACAAGAGTATTTTATGCTATTATTCATTTTTATGTGTTTATATGCATTAATGTGAAGGATTGTACATATAAGACGTATATTATGCGGACAGAACGTATTATATACCAATAAATGACTATATGCAGTATTGTGCATATTTTGATCGTTTTTCACAGAAATGGGGCTATAAAAAGCGAGTTTTTACAGCCCCATCAGACTGTCGACAAATCGGTCAGACCGCGCAAAAGCATATTTATAATATCTGATAAATTAAACATCATATTAGCATATATTAACGCCGCTGTTCCATAACAAAACAGCGGTGTTATGCGCTTTTTGTGAAAATAAACTCT
>JAFRDB010000048.1 GCA_017404065.1 Clostridia bacterium | reverse complement strand
TCCGGTATATGACTATTACTCCAACCCGCTGCGCTACTGTGGTGAATACTATGACAGCGAAAGCGGCTTGACATATCTGCGCGGCAGATACTACAGCAGCGAGCTGAGACGGTTTATCACCGAAGACCCGGCAAAGGACGGTATGAACTGGTACGCATATTGCGGAAATAATCCGGTGATGTTTGTGGATCCGTGGGGATTAGAAATTCAATTGGACAAAGATTACGCGAATGAATTGATTACGATGATGAAAAACCAGGAAGGGGTAGCTAACAGGGTCAAATTGGTGGATGATGGTATTACGGTTTGTATGGATGATACATTTGATATTAATAATGCATCATATGGTGAAAAATTGATATATGACTTAATCCAAAAAAAAGATGTTATTAATATTTCATTTGGTGATGATAATTATGCGGATATTTTAACAAATAATATTAAACTGACAAAAAATGAAGTGCCATTATTAACCTTTAGAGGGGATGGTACATCAACAGAGTTAACAATGTCTACACCATGGATACGAATGGCACATGAAATGATTCATATATGGGATACCTTGAACGGATATATGACTGTTGAGTCTTCTTGGAGTTTTGTGAATCATAGTTTTGTTGATGAATTCGGTAATATGGTGACTGTTTTAAATGATCGTTATGCTGAACTGCTGTGTATAGGTGTTGACGGGTATATTAAAGATTATTTGACTGTGAACGGCGGGTACGTTCCTTATTATAAACCAATAGCAGTAAACAATAAGGGATATATAACAGAAAATCTAATAAGGAAAGAAAATGGTTTGAATGAAAGAGCTACGCATTCATACCCGTTAACTTCAACAATCTATTCAGGTGACATAGAGGTCATGTTATATAATATTTTTTAATGAAACAAACAAAAGATGTGATACTGATAATGGCAATAAATTGTCTGATAAGGAGGAAAGAAATTTGAAATATAGATTATATATTTTATTGATTATTGTTGCAATGTTTATTGTCAATGAAGAGAATATAAGTGCTTCGGATTTTCAATCTTGTTACATTCTTTCAAATGAAGAACGGGTAGACGAGATCATAAACGAAGTTTATGGATGGGAGTATAATGAAGGATGCCATATCAGCGGCTTAGAGGTTGCAGTTTGTATAAGTAAAGTAGTGGGTATGAGTGACAATATAATTCATAAAGAACAATTGATTAAAAGCCAGACAAATTGGAGTACTCTTCGTCCTTTCAGAGTGAATTCAATTATAAGCTATTTGCCATATTTAAAACAATACATTATAGCACCTAAAACACAAAAACATTATGGGCCAGACTATTTAATAGATGAGACTGATGGGTATATGTGGATATTGGATGAATGTACAATAAAAAATGCAATTGAAATGGTTTCGAGCTGTATAAATTCAGTTGAAAACCCCATTGAAACATCTTTAAAATATGAATTGTGTGATAATGATCAATATAACAGATTAGATGATCTTATAACAATAAGAGAATTTAAGGATATGTTATACAAAATGATAAATATTAAAGGTGAATTACATTATAGGTCAGATTTGGATAAAAAACCAGCAAATGCAATTGAAAAAAACAAGGATGATTTGACATATTATGATAATTATATTAATAGGATTGCATTTATACCCCAAATGACAGAGATCAATGAAAAACAAATAAGATCTATGGTGAATAAAAATAATGCATTGTTGGTTAGTTTGCGAGACTATATTAATTCGTTGGGGTTAACCGTGAATTGGAATAATGGACAAATATTCATAGAAGGAAAAAAAACATCATTGGTATTATGCTTAGATAATTTCTCTAATAATAGCGAAATAAGAAGAATGTTTATAGATAAAAGCATATACGCACAGCACAGTGTTATAAATGAAAACGAAGAAGGGATATATTATGATTTAGAAAAGAGCTATACATATTTTGGACAATATGTTATAATTCAAGACACTGTATATTTATATCCCAAAACATATGAAAGGATAGATGAATATATAAATCAGACAAGCATACATTCAGACAAGGAGACTCGGACAACAGGCAAGGGGGACGGTTAAATTTGTGCTGATAAACGTTGCGTAACGGAGATAACGGACAGAGGCAAAAACTGTATTAAAACTAAATATCAGTTTAACTCCCTCAGTCTCACTCCGTTCGACAGCTCCATCATAGAGGGAGCCAAGAATTGCGGTACACCGATACTTGACCCCCTCTTGAGGGGGTCGGCGCGAAAGCGCCGTGGAGAGTTGCAACGACAAACTGAAATTTATCGAATTATCTCGGCAGCACCGCAAACCGGCGCTTTTCCCGTTACCCCGGCATTTGCCATATTCCGCACACAGATCAGGGCTGTTGCAGATTTTTGCAACAGCCCCGTTAACATCATCATTTCAACCGCTTTACACACAGCATCGTGGTGTCATCAAACTGCGGCGCATCCTTGACAAACTCGCTTATCGCAGCCTTGACATTTGCCGCGATCTGCTCCGGTGACGCGTCGGGATCACGGTTAAGCACCTCAAGCGTCCGCTCTGTACCGAACTGCTCGTGATCCTTGTTCTCAGCCTCTGCCACACCGTCCGTATACAGGTACAGAGCGCCTCCCTTGTCAAGCTGCAGCTCGTACTCCTTAAAGCTTATCCCGTCCGTTATGCCGAGCATCGGACTGTGCGGTCCGTCATTATAAAGCTCAAAGCTGCCGTTGCCCCTTCTTATCATCGGGTACTCATGACCTGCGTTTGCCGCAACGATGTGTCCCGTAGATATCTCCATTATACCCATCCACACCGTTACGAACATAGACATATCATTATGCGCGCAAAGACGCTCGTTTGTAAACTTAAGTATCTCAGCCGGACTGCCGCCAAGCATCGTTCTGTTCTCCAGAAGAATGTTCGAGACCATCATAAACAGCGCCGCGCCTATACCCTTATCCGAAACATCGGCAATGACCATCGCAAGATGATCATCATCTATAAGATAGAAGTTATAGAAATCTCCGCCGACCTCCAGTGCCGGTGTCATAGACGCGTAGATATCAAAATCATCCCGCTCCGGGAATGCAGGGAATTTCTGCGGCAGCGAGTTCTGCTGTATGGTCGTTGCTACCGCAAGCTGCGTTGATGTCTTCTCACGCGCCGCCGTTACCTCGGTAAGGTTGGATATAAACATAAGCGTTTCGTCAATCATCTGGTCTATGGACCTTGCAAGCACGCCTATTTCATCGCTGTGAGTTATCTGTGAGGACAGAGTTCGCTCCGGCTTGCTGTTTTCACTCGCGAACCGCTCCGCCTCCTTTGTGATCATCTTTACCGGTAAAATAAGACGATTGTTCAGATATATCCAGTAGAGAACAAGTATCACAAGGATCGGTGCCATTGTCGCTGCCGCAACGTCACGGACATAGTTACGCCTTGCTGTATCAAGCGCCTCCATCTGACGCTGCACACACAGTATCCCTGTCACATGCTGTCCGTCCTTGACCGGCACAAGCTCGGTTATATGCGAGCCGGTCTCGATAAAGCCGGTATCGCGCACGACCATCGCCTTATCCAGCCCATGCTCATATATATCACGGTAGATCCCGCGGTACTCCTCGTTTGTCGTGTCCTTTACAAGCCCTACTTCATACGGCTCAAAGCCGCTGTCACGGTTTACCGTGTTATATACAAAGGTTATTTTACGATAATCGTCGCTCGGAATGATAACATAAATAAAGGTCGAATTCTGCCGGTTGCACAGCTCCTCCATGCCTAAGCGGGAAGCCTCGTATTCCTCACTTGTGCCGCCTTCTTCAAGATATTTTGAAAGCTTCGACCCGTCTACAAGCCCCAACGCGGTATATGCCGTGCGGTATGCCTGATCCGAATATTGCTCCGACAACACCTTTGTAAACGAATTATAGCCTATATATTCCGATATTACTATTACCAATATCAAAAGTAAAACTATGCCTGACATTATATTAAATGCCATATTTGTACGAAATTTTTTCACTTTACTGTCCTTTATCTGTCTTGCTGCTGCTCAATGTACTTTGTTACTTTTTCGGTAAATACATGTCCATCCAGATGGTCGCACTCGTGGCATATCGCGCGGGCAAGAAGCTCGGTACCCTCAAGCTCAAACTCATTTCCGTGTCTGTCCTGCGCCTTAACCTTTACATTCATAGGCCGCTCGACCTCGCCGAAGATCCCGGGGAAGCTGAGACAGCCCTCGCTGCCGTTCTGAGAGCCAGAGCTCTCTATTATCTCCGGATTTATCAGCTCTATCCTGCCCTCGCCGATATCTATTACGACCGCGCGCTTTATTATACCGACCTGCGGCGCGGCAAGACCCACTCCCTCCGCCTTAGTCATCGTGTCGTACATATCGTCAAGAAGTATTCCGAGCTTTTCGTCGAACTTTTTTACCTCCTTGCAGCGTTTTCTCAGTATTTCATCATCATGCTTACGAAGCTGTCTTATAGCCATTTCATTTCCTCCATCGTTAATATATAGTGATCGGATCCTTGTCTATTGAGACCATGACCGACTTGAGTTCCTTTTCAACCGACTTGCGTGCATTTATCATACGCCTGTTGAGCGCGTCCGCTCTCTCGCATTTTATTATTATCTGCCACCTGTATCGGTTTTTTATCCGCGACACTCCGGACGGAATGGGACCGAGCACCGCTATTTTCTGCTTTATACCGTTTATATCGCCGAAGCTGCTGCGGAACAGGAGAGCGGCGCGCCTTGTACGGTCGTTGTCCTCATCCGTAAATCTTATACATATCATCTCCGAATACGGCGGATACCACATCATGCGCCTCTCTGTGTCGGTCAGAGTATAAAACCGCTTATAGTCATGTGTTTTTACAAGCTTTATTGCATAGTTATCCGGATTATATGTCTGTATTACAGCCCGCCCCGGTTTATCGCCGCGTCCTGCTCTGCCGGAGACCTGCTCTAACATATCAAAGGTGCGCTCGCCGCTTCTGAAATCGTTTATATGCAGTGTTGTGTCCGCGCTCATGACTCCCACAAGTGTTACGTTTGCGAAATCCAGTCCCTTTGACACCATCTGTGTTCCGATAAGGATATCCGTCTTTTCTGATGCAAACCGCTCCAGTATCTCTTTGTGCGCATTCTTCCTGGCGGTAACATCCGCGTCAAGGCGAATGGTTGTCGCGTCCGGAAACAGACGCTCCACCTCCTCCTCAACACGCTGTGTGCCTCCGCCAAAATAGCGGATATATTTACTTCCGCACGCGGGACACAGCTTGTAATTCTCCTGCTTATGTCCGCAGTAGTGGCATTTTAAAATATTGCCGTAGCTGTGGTATGTCAGCGATATGGAGCAATTCGGACACATTGGCACAAATCCGCATTTGCGGCACGAAACGAAGGTGGAAAACCCGCGTCTGTTCATGAACAATATTGATTGCTCGCCTCTTTCTATATTGCGCGCTATCGCGTCACGAAGCGTTGCGGAAAACATACTCGTATTTCCGTTTTCAAGCTCCGCACGCATATCGACTATATCTATCTCCGGCATACGGTTGCGGTTATACCGCTCCTTCATTTCAATAAGCTTATACTCGCCCGTCACCGCTTTTCGATAGCTCTCAGCCGACGGCGTTGCCGATGCCAAAAGCGTGACCGCGCCCGACAGTCTGCCGCGCTCTATCGCTGTTTCCCTCGCGTGGTAGCGCGGGTTCATTTCGGATTTATAGGTATCCGAATGCTCCTCATCTATAATTATTATACCTATATTCTCAAGCGGCGCAAAAACGGCGCTCCTTGCGCCTATGACTATATCCGCTTCGCCATCCATTATTCTGCGCCACTGGTCATACCTCTCGCCCAGCGACAAGCCACTGTGAAGTATCGCAATGCGTTTGCCAAACCGCGAAACGAATCGCGCGACCATCTGCGGCGTAAGCGAAATTTCCGGCACAAGCACCAGCGCAGTCCTGCCCTGCTCTACAGCGTGCGCTATCGCCCGCAGAAACACCTCCGTTTTGCCGCTGCCGGTAACACCATGCAGCAGTATCACATCGCCGGCGGAGCTATCTATACCGGCGCATATACCAGCTATCGCAAACGCCTGATCCCTTGTCGGCTCAGGCGAATCACCGGTCTTTTCGCCGGCGTCATATACCTCGCGATCTATATACAGATCAAAATATTCTACCAGACCTTTCTTCACAAGCGCCGACAATGCGCTGTAATTTCCCATAGTAAATCTTACAATATCCGCCGCTGACAGATACTCGTTATCTGTCAGTATAATAAGCATCCGCTTTTGTATCTCCGACCGCGAATGCTCTATAAAGAGCCTTGCCTCCTCCGGCTCACACGAGAGACGCACCGCACGCAGCTTGCGCTTATTTATCTCGCGTATATGCCGCCATTCGCGCCGCACCACGCCTTTTTCCTCCAGTCTCGAAACTGACGGACGTATATCATTTTCAAAATACGAGCCGAGCGAATATATATCCATCCCTCCGCCGTTTTCCTCAAGCAGCCGTATTATGCGTTCGGCATTGGAGCCCGCCCGCTGCTTCACGCCGCTATCGTTTATTACTATCCATTCTATCGTTTTAAGCGTTGTGCCGGTCGGGATCATGACCCTTGCTATTTCACTGTAGGTAGCAAGATACCGGGAGCGCATAAACTCAATAAGCGGCACCATACTCTCATGAAATGCCGCTTCATCCGACGCGATCCGCTTTATTGCCTTTGCGCCGCCCGTATAATCTGTGCTGTCCTTGACACGAAGAACATATCCTTCCCGCTCACCGTTGCCCTTCGAAAACGGAACGATAACGCGGGTGCCCGACCGTATTTCTTTTGCAAGCTCATCGGGGACCGCATAGTCAAACACCCTGTCTATAGCTCGTGACGGGTGATTAACAATGACCTCTGCATACATCAGTCTTTTTCTTCCGCTTCCTTGCCAAGAGCAAGCTTCAGCGCTTTATCAAGCGCGTCATATTCCTCCTCATCACCAAACAGATCCTGTGTTTCAGTCTCTTCCGGCATCTCATCCGCTTTGGGATCCTCCTCCGTTTTTTTTGTATGCTCCGCCGCGGTATGTCCCTCTTTTTCAAGCTTGGAAATTGCTATTATCTTTTCTTCCTCATATTCGCGAGCCTTATCTACAGCTTCTGAACGAACATAGCTTACAACGCCCGACGCTATCTCATCAACAGCCTGTGATACCGGCTTTTCCATGTCCGGCTCGAATGCAGCGCCCTCTTGCTCCGCCTTATTTCGCTCAAGTCCTATCATCCTTGCTCTTTTTGCAACCATTGCCACTAATGTATAGCGGCTGTCAACGCTCTTATCAAGCTCTGTAATACTTGGTTTTGTCATCATAACGATCTGCCTCCTTAAACCTTTTCATTGATCAGTGCTTCGATCATATTTCTTTCGCCGCGTTTCTCGGCTATATATGCTCTTACTTCATTTACACATCTGTCAAGATCGTCATTTACGATCTGCTTATTATATTTATCCGCCTGGCGCAGCTCCCACTGCGACGCGGCTAATCTCTCTTTTATCTCATCGCTGTTTTCTCTGCCGCGGGTAATAAGCCTGTTTTTAAGCTCCTGCATCGACGGAGGAACAAGAAACACCAGCACAGCCTCCGGAATTATGCTTTTGACCTGAAGTGCTCCCTGCGGTTCTATCTCAAGCAAAACATCATGGCCTGTATCAAGCAGATCTGCAACGGACTTTTTCGGTGTGCCGTAGTAGTTGCCGTTATAGCTTGCATACTCGAGCATTTCGCCGTTTTTGATCATTCCTTCAAACTCAGGCACAGAAACATAATGATAGGTTACGCCATCAGTTTCCCCCTCCCGTATATCACGCGTTGTTGCCGAAACGGAAAGATGCAGCGGCTCTTTTTCAAGAAGCCTTTCGCATACGGTACCCTTGCCTGTTCCGGACGGGCCGGATAATACAAATAATATGCCCTTCATGATTTATTCCTCCGCGTATTCGTTACTGTCATACTCCCCGTCCAGTCTCTGCGCAAGCTTTTCCGGCACTATCGCCGAAAGCACTACGTGCCTTGAATCCATTACCACTACCGAGCGGGTACGCCGGCCGAAGGTTGCGTTTACCAAAAGTCCCGTGTCCTCCGCATCGCGGATAAGCCGTTTTATCGGCGCACTGTCCGGACTAACCACAGAAATCACGCGATTTGCCGAAACCATATTACCGAATCCCAGATTTACAAGCTTCATTTTGACCTCTTATTCTATGTTCTGTACCTGTTCTCTTAACTTCTCTATCTCGCCCTTCAGCGTCACTACCAGCTTTGCGGTCTCAAGATCAGAGGATTTTGAGCCGATGGTGTTGACCTCGCGGTTGATCTCCTGGATAAGGAAATCCAGCCTCCTACCTGCCGGCTCGCCGCTGTCCATTATCGCATCAAACTCATCATAGTGGCTTGCAAGCCTGACTACCTCTTCATTCGTCGCTACCTTATCGGCAAACAAAGCGACCTCGGTAAGCACGCGGGCGTCATCTATTTCTCTGCCCTCTAAAAGCTCATTTATCTTTGTATACAGTCTTTCGCGGTAGTCCGCTACTATCTGCGGCGAACGCCTATCTATATCTGCGGCAAGCGAACGCATATAGTCTACCCGCGCCCTGAGATCGGCCTCTATCCGGCTGCCCTCTCGCTCACGCATTGCCGTAAACGCCTCTATCGCGCCGTCCGCGACACCGTTTACGGCTGCCCAAAGCTCATCTTCATCATCGCGCTTCGGCTCGGAACGGAATATATCCGAAAACGACGCGATAACAGAAGTTGTGACATCATTCTCCAGTCCGAATTTTTCACTTATCCCACGCAATGCTTCTATATAGTTTCCCGCAAGCTCCTCGTTTACGGTAACGACCTTATCCGCCTCACCGCAGGCTTCAACGCTTACATATACATCAACCTTGCCGCGCGCAACAGCCTTGCTCACCAGAAGCCGCATACGTTCTTCTAAGAAGCCGTACTGACGCGGTACTTTTATGTTATAATCCGAGAAACGGTGATTTACCGATTTAAGCTCGACCGTTATCTTTTTCGTTCCGATCACAGCCTCGTTTCTGCCGTAACCGGTCATACTTTTTAACATCCCTTGAATTTCCTTTCAGATCAGATCGCGTCCAGAGCCTGCGCAAGATCCGCTATCAGATCCTCCTTGTCCTCCAGTCCGCATGACATTCTTATAAGTCCCGCCGGAATACCCGCCGCTTCAAGCTGCTCATCGGACATCTGACGGTGTGTTGATGTTGCCGGGTTCAGACAGCAGGTTCTCGCATCGGCAACATGCGTCTCTATAGCCGCAAGCTTTAGCTCCTTCATAAATCTGAGCGCGGCGTCCCTGCCGCCCTCGATCTCAAACGATACGACACCGCAGCCGCCGTTTGGCATATACTTCTGAGCGAGCTCATAATACTTGTCATCCTTAAGTCCGGAATAATTTACGTTTGCTACCTTCGGATGGTCCTTTAAGAACTCAGCCACTGCCTGGCCGTTCTCAACATGCTTTGGCATACGCACATGGAGCGATTCCAGTCCAAGATTAAGATAGAACGCATTCTGCGGTGACTGTATGCAGCCGAAATCACGCATGAGCTGCGCTGTACACTTCGTTATAAACGCTCCGCCCTGACCGAACTTCTCCGCATAAGTGATGCCGTGATAGCTCTCATCCGGAGTGCAAAGTCCGGGGAACTTCTCCGCGTGCGCCATCCAGTCAAACCTGCCGGAATCCACTATCGCTCCGCCTACCGCTACACCGTGACCGTCCATATATTTTGTGGTCGAATGTGTTACTATATCCGCGCCCCACTCTATCGGCCGGCAGTTTACCGGCGTCGGGAACGTATTGTCTATTATAAACGGAACGCCGTGGCTGTGCGCCGCCTTTGCAAACTTCTCTATGTCCAGGACCGTAAGCGCGGGATTTGCTATCGTTTCGCCGAACACAGCCCGCGTATTGTCCTTGAATGCCGCATTCAGCTCCTCCTCTGTGCAGTCCGGTGATACAAAGGTAACATCTATACCCATCTTTGCCATCGTTACCGCTATAAGGTTAAATGTACCGCCATATATCGACGAGGATGAAACTATATGCGAACCGCACTCGCAAACATTAAACAGAGCGAAGAAATTTGCCGCCTGTCCCGATGAGGTGAGCATACCCGCTGTGCCGCCTTCAAGCTCGGCTATCTTTGCGGCTACATAATCATTTGTCGGATTCTGCAAACGCGTGTAGAAATATCCGGAAGCCTCAAGATCAAACAGCTTGCCCATATCCTCGCTTGTCGCATACTTAAAAGTTGTTGACTGAATAATAGGCACCTGCCTCGGTTCTCCGTTGCCGGGCGTATAGCCCGCCTGTACACATTTTGTATCTATATTATAGCTCATGATTATGTTCATTAACTCCTTTCACAAAACTTACTTTAACCATTATATTATACACTTTATTTTTCCGTTCGTCAAGTGCTGATTCAAAAAACTCCTCGGTTCAGTGAGTTTTTTGAATAAACCCGTATGTTCAAGCTTGAATCCGTGCCTCAGGGCAGCCGTAATTTATCGGTGAGGCTCTGCTTGTCCTTGCCCTGGGGATTAGGGTGTCAAAAGGTATGTTTTTTTATGTGCTTCATCATATTGTACAAAAAGCTATAGCTGCGGTAGCGTGAGTCCTTGCCCTGGGGCAACCCTGGTCGGTCTCTCCGAGACCTGCTCGGGTTGGCATCCCAGGTGGGCTTTTCAAGCTTCGCTTGAAAAGGTCGGATTGGGGTTTACGACATTAGCGTATGGCTGTAAATCAGCAGTTTTAGCTATAATCTATCTCTGCCGTAGCCCCCAACCCGCCCTTCGGGCACCCTGCCCCAAGGCAGGGACAGCAGAGCTACACCGATACTTGACTCCCTCTTGAGGTGAGCGACACGCTTGCGTGCCGTTCACCCGAACCCCGCTAAACGAGCAATTTATTATAAAGCGAAAGAGCCGCTCAGCAGTTTTTCCTGCCGAGCGGCTCCTTATAACTTCGCTTTTTACTTTTTTGAGCATGCACACGCCGCTTTGCAGCTTCCGCAATCACAGCCGTAGGACGATCTGCCCGCCTTCCTATTTTGTATCAGCCTTATCACTATTGCGGATACTATTGCGATAAGAATAACAAGCGCTGCTATAGTTGAAAAATATGTCTGTAGCCATGAGATCATATATGACCCACTCCTTATTTAATTTTTACGTTTACCGTAAATTTCGTTGACTCCTTATACGGTTTTATAAGCAGCCACAGCGCGGCAGCGATCACGCCAAGCGCGAGCATAAAGCCCAATATATTGCCGCCGCCCGTAAACATACTTGCCACCTGATATATCACAAACGCTGTAAGATAGGCAAATATGCACTGATACGATATAGCGAACGCTGTCCACTTACCGTTGTTCATTTCACGCCTTATAGCGCCCATAGCCGCGAAGCACGGCGCGCAAAGCAGGTTGAACGCGAGGAACGAATATCCGCTTGCAAGCGTAAATGCTTTGGCAAGGTTGGCGTATACCGAAGCGTCGCCTGTTTTGTAAAGTATACCCATAGTGCCGACAATATTCTCTTTCGCGACAAGACCGGTTATCGAAGCGACGGCCGCCTGCCAGTTGCCCCATCCGAGAGGCTTGAATATCCACGCTATAGCGTTGCCTATCATCGCAAGGAAGCTTTGATCTATCTCGTCCTCGCCAAGCATCCTTACCGCGCCGCCCACGATACCGAAATATGTGGTGAACCAAACAAGGATCGTCGAGAGCAGGATGATAGTCCCCGCCTTCTTTATAAACGACCAGCCACGCTCCCACATTGAGCGGAGAACATTGCCTGCCGTAGGCAGATGATACGCCGGAAGCTCCATAACAAACGGTGCGGGATCGCCCGCAAAGAGCTTTGTTTTCTTAAGTATTATACCCGATAATATTATTGCCAGCATACCCATAAAGTATGCCGAAACAGCCACCCATGCAGAGCCGCCGAAGATAGCGCCCGCGATCATCGCGATAAACGGAGTCTTTGCGCCGCACGGAATGAATGTAGTTGTCGTGATCGTCATACGTCTGTCACGCTCATTCTCAATGGTTCGTGATGCCATTATTCCCGGTATGCCGCAGCCGGTCCCTATAAGGATCGGTATGAACGACTTACCCGAAAGACCGAAGCGTCTGAATATCCTGTCAAGCACAAACGCTACTCTTGCCATATATCCGCAAGCCTCTATAAACGCGAGGAGCAGGAACAGCACAAACATCTGCGGAACGAAGCCGAGCACCGCGCCGACACCGGCTATGATACCGTCTATTATAAGCCCGTGCAGCCATTCCGGACAATTATCGCCCAAAAGCTTCTCCACTACAACAGGCACACCCGGTATCCAAACGCCGTACTCTGCCGGATCCGGCTCGTCAAAGCCGTGTGACTCAAAATATTTCACCGCATCAAGATACGTCATCGGGTTTGTCCCTTCCTCATCCGCACCGTCCGGTATCTTGCTGTAATACACTTTTATCTCGCTTTCTTCAAGCGTTTCCTCATCCTCAACTGTGTAGGAAACCGACTCGTTTTCCGGAGAAAGCTTCTTCATTCCGGAAAGAGTCTCATCCGGATCGAATCCCTCATCCTCAACGTCAAAGCCCATGCCATAAGCGTCTACGGCGCTAAATGCAGCTGCGTACTCCTCTGCCTTTTCCTCATACGCCGCTGTGCCGATCCCAAACAGGTGGAAGCCGTCACCGAACAGTCCGTCATTTGCCCAGTCTGTCGCGTTTGCTCCGATCGTCACCATTGATATGTAGTAAACAATGAACATTACTATGGCAAAGATCGGCAGACCAAGCCATCGGTTTGTAACTATCTTATCTATCTTGTCCGAAGTCGAAAGACCGTCCTTGTTCTTTTTTGTATAGCATCTCTTAATGATACCGGCAATATAAATATATCTTTCGTTTGTTATGATGGATTCCGCGTCATCGTCCATTTCCGCCTCAACTGCTGAGATATCCCTTTCTATATGCTTTATTGTCTCATCCGGCAAATCAAGCTCTGCGAGCACCTTTTCATCCCGCTCAAAGAGCTTTACGGCATACCACCTCTGACGCTCCTCCGGCATATCATGCACCGTTGCTTCTTCAATATGCGCGAGCGCGTGCTCTACCGAGCCCGAGAAGGAATGCGACGGAACGAAATTTCCGCCCTTTTCGGCAGCCGCTAAAGCGGCTTCGGCAGCCTGCATTATACCCTCGCCCTTCAGCGCGGATATCTCTATTACCTCACATCCAAGCGCCTGCGAAAGCTGATCTATATTTATTTTGTCACCATTCTTCCTTACAACGTCCATCATATTTACCGCTACAACGAGCGGGATGCCGATCTCGGCAAGCTGTGTCGTAAGATAAAGATTTCTCTCAAGGTTTGTACCGTCAATGATATTGAGTACCACGTCCGGTCTTTCTCCTATCAGATAGTTTCTTGCAACTACCTCCTCAAGAGTATAGGGTGAAAGTGAATATATGCCGGGAAGGTCGGTAATAACTACGCCGTCATGCTTTTTAAGCTTACCCTCCTTCTTCTCGACTGTAACGCCGGGCCAGTTGCCAACGAACTGGTTTGAGCCGGTCAGCGCGTTAAAAAGGGTCGTTTTGCCGCAGTTAGGATTGCCGGCAAGCGCTATTCTTATGCTCATCTTCAAATGCCTCCTTTTATTCTACCGTTATCATTTCAGCATCGGCCTTACGTATGGAAAGCTCGTAGCCGCGTACCGTGATCTGTATCGGATCACCCAACGGCGCGACCTTGCGAACTGTGATCTCCACACCCTTTGTTATCCCCATATCCATGATGCGGCGCTTCACAGCACCTTCGCCGCCTACCTTGATCACCTTTACGGTACTGCCTATCGGTGTTTGTTTTAAATTCATATTAACGCCTCCGGTCTGTTTTAATTTATAACTATTGATCAGACAATGATCCTTTGCGCCATTTCACCGTTTATGGCTATACGGCTATCCTTTACGCGAACTATCAGATTATCCTCATTCCGGCTTATCACAGTTAAGCTGCCGCCCGGAACAAAACCGATATCTTCGAGATGCTTCTTAATCTCAGGCTTACCGCCTATTCTTTTGATTATGTATTCCTCTCCGATGCTTGCAAATAACAGCGGCATAATATCCCTCCTGAACGCATAATTATTAGGTTGGTCTAACTAAAGTTACAAATATATATTTTGTATAACCTATATATAACACACATCCGCAGTAATGTCAAGGGTATTTTAGTAAAGCAAGGCTAACTTTGTTATGTTTCACAAATAAATATAGCTTTATACTCCATATAATTGTTCATAATTACAAAACTCTCTATATCGTAATCTTCTCTTTCAGTATATATTGCTGCTATCTTCATTTTTACCTTTTGGGATTTTATTAACCGTGAATCGCTTTGGCCGGTTTCACGTTTTTTTTCGGTTTAGGATTGAAATTCCGGTGACTTTGAGGTATAATGATATAAAAATCACGTCTGATAATCTTATTATGTAAACTAAAAATAAGTCACTTAAAATCAGTCTGTTTTTGACGGGGGTGATCGAGTGGATCAAGAAAAAAATGACACAAGATCGGTTTTGATGATGGTAGCTTCCATGCTGATAGTCGGCACTATTGGTGTTTTCAGGCGGCATATTCCGATCTCTTCCGCGATGCTGGCATTCACGCGCGGCATCATCGGCGGACTTTTTCTGCTGGTGTTCCTGCTGTTGCATCAACGCAGGGAACACGTCCGCCTGCCTGTTAAAACTGTTTTTTTTCTTGCGGCATCCGGCGCAGTGCTTGGACTGAACTGGATACTGCTGTTTGAGGCATTCAACCACACGTCTATCGCCGTCGCAACGCTGTGTTATTACATGGAGCCGACGATCGTGCTTCTGGCGGCATCTCTGCTTTTCAAAGAAAAGCTGACTGCGCGGAAAGCAATCTGCGCCGCAGTTTCTGTTATCGGCATGATTTTGGTTTCCGGAGTCTTTGGCGGCAGCGCCGGCGGTGATCTCAGGGGACCGCTGTTCGGACTCGCCGCCGCGGTTTTCTACTCCGCAGTCGTGCTGATGAATAAGAAGCTCCGCAGCATTGACATCTATCAGAAAACAACCGTTCAGCTCCTGTCTGCGGGTATCGTGATGATCCCGTATTTGCTGCTGACAGACGGCTTTGTCTATAGCGTTTTTTCTCCGTCTACGATCCTTCTGATCCTGATCGTGGGCATCGTGCATACAGGCATATTTTATCTGCTGTATTTCGGGAGCATGGACGGGCTGAAAGCGCAGTCCGTTGCGGTTTTGAGCTATATTGACCCTGTTTCCGCGCTGCTGTTTTCCGCACTGTTTCTCAAAGAACCGCTGAGCGTGCCCGGGATCGTCGGCGCTGTCATGATCATTGCATCCGCGATCGTCAGCGAGATGCGGACTGCGGATCGATAACACAAGGGGATAATAACACAGCACAGCAGAACCGTCCGAGACCACTGAAAAAGTGGTCTCGAACCGTCCCCCTTGACACCTTGACTTTTCACAACAGTATTGTGAAGTTTTTATTTCCCTGTTTTGTGCAGGAAAACGGCGTGCGGCTCTTTTTTTTACAAACATGTTGAAACATGTTGAAAAAAAAACATTTATGTTGTATAATTATCCTGTTATATTTGATTTAACGAATATAAATAAAAAATTCAAAAAGGGTGATAATTATGGCATTGACCTACAAGGAATACACATTAGACAAAGCAGGCGCAACAGCAATCTCCGCCGGACTTAAGGAGTATCTGAACAAGCATAATATGGAAAAACGCAATATTATGCGAATTCGACTTACAGCGGAGGAGCTTCTTCTCAACATCATGGAGAGCTGTGGCAGCGATACAAGGATCCATGTCGGTATCGGAAAGCAATTCGGGCGGCAGGTTTTCCGTCTGCGCTACGAAACGCCGCCCTTTGACCCCACCACCGACAGCAAAAACCCTTGGTCGAGCGACATAATGGCATCGCTGGGGCTTTCCCCGTCATGGAGCTATCGGGACAATGTGAACACCGTTTCCCTCATATTGACAGACAAGCCGAAACGCAGCACTGTCTTTTATATCATGGTTGCGATTCTCTGCGCCCTACTGCTCGGCTTTATCGGGAATTATTTGCCCGATGCTACGCGTCAGGGGCTGAACGATGTGCTCCTCACTCCGGTAACAGACGGATTTCTGGGACTTATGAGAACCTTCTCCGGACTGATGATCGTCTTAACTATTTGCAGCGGGATCCTGCAAATGGGGGATTCCGTGACACTCGGGCGTATTGGCAAATCGATCCTGCTGAAGTTTATCTGCATTTCATTCGCTGTCAGCATTGCGGCAACGATTCTTGTTATGCCGTTTTTAAATCTGAGCTTTTCCGAAGACTCCGGCGGGCAGCTTTCGCAGCTGAGCCGGATCAGCCAGATGCTGTTCAATATCCTGCCCGCTAATATCATAGAGCCGTTCCAGACCGGCAACGCTTTACAGATCATTGTGATCGCGATCCTTATCGGAGGCGGGCTGCTCGCCATAGGAGAGCGCGGAAACCGTATCCGCGGCCTTACAGAGGAAGCAGCCGTCCTTATGCAGAACATAATCTCATCGATATGCTCGCTGATCCCGGTGTTCGTGTTTGTAATGCTGCTCCGCCAGATATGGTCGGGAAATGCGTCGACTATGCTTTCCGTCATTAAGATATTGCTGCTTGCCGTCATTGCGATCATTATCCTGGGAGTGAGCCTTTGGATAATATCCTCGATCCGCCTGAAGTGCCCGCCGATAATGCTCCTAAAAAAGGTCCTGCCGCCGTTCTTAGTCGCTTTAACCACAGCCTCCGGCTTATCAGCTTTGCCGCTAGGCATGGAAACCTGCGAAGAAAAGCTCGGAGTCAAGGGCAGTCTGGTATCGTTTGTGTATCCATTGGGATCGGTGCTCTACAAACCTTCAACCGCAGCTTTTTTCTCTGTTCTGGCCTGCGCGCTTGCTGAGATCTATAATGTCGGGGTCAGCCTGTCCTGGCTTATCATGGCGGTCGTGACCATTACGCTTCTTGTCATCGCCCTGCCGCCTGTTCCGGGCGCGTGTATTCTTGCTTTCACCGTTCTGTTTGCTGCTCTGGGCATTCCTGCCGAAGCCCTGGTCCTGGCAACAACGGCTGACATTGTAATGGATTTTATTACTACCGGCTTTAATACCATGCTCCTGATATTCCGCCTCGCGAGCGAGGCAAAGAGCCTAAACCGCCTTGAACGGGAAACACTTTTGAGAAAATAATAACTAAAGCAAGGGGTGTAAAAACCGAGTTTTTTACACCCCTAATGATGTCTATTCTTCCATCAGCTTTTCGCTTTCTCTTACAGCTTTATCAAGAAAATAAAACCGGTTATGGCACATACCTGTATCTAGAATGTATGATATGGAATGTGATATGGGGACGAGATGTGATATGGGGACGTGCCATTTTTGTCACATCAGGTGTGATATGGGGACGTGCCATTTTTGTCACATCATCTCTTAGACACGGGATATTACTCCCCTGGGTATTCCTGTCATCCTTTCAATATCTCGTTTTGAAAGCCTGTTATTCCTTAAATTCCGTATTGTTGTTTTTCTGTA